>NZ_JAAGOG010000270.1:0-8944 GCF_010747425.1 Nostoc sp. UIC 10630 | reverse complement strand
AACACCGACACCAACCCCAACCCCCACACCAACTATCGAATTAACCGATATTAGTAATCATTGGGCAGGTGGGTTTATTCGGGAATTAGTCAAATTGGGGATAGTTAATGGTTTTCCCGATCGCACATTTAAACCCGATGCTACGATGACACGGGCACAATACGCCGCATTATTGGTAAAAGCTTTCAACCCATCGCCAAACCGCCCCGTGGTGAAATTCAAAGATGTACCCGCAGATTTCTGGGCATCTAAGGTTATTCAGCAGGCATATCAAGGTTTATTTCTCTCTGGTTTTCCTGACAATACTTTCGGCCCGAACAAAAATATTCAGCGCGTGCAAGTGATTGTCTCTCTAGTCAATGGGTTGGGCCTATCTACTGACGGTACAGCATCTATTAAAGCTTTCGATGATCAAGCCAAAATTCCTGAATATGCCAAGGATGAAGTAGTGAAAGCTATAAGCAAGGAGATTATTGTCAATCACCCGAACCTCAAACAACTTAATCCTACCCGTGATGCTACACGCGCTGAGGTAGCGGCAATGGTATACCAAGCTTTGGTAGATGCTGGTCGTGTAGCGGCGATCGACTCGCCTTATATTCTGACTGCTTGATTGTTCAACTAATTTATTTTGCACAATCGGATGATTTTTTTAGGGGCAATTCATGTAGACGCATTCGCAGTTACATGAATTGCCCCTAAAAAATGGTTTTAAATTAGAGACAGATCAAATTCATACTTAATTTCAAAAAATGCCGTTTTTAGTTTCTACTCGAATGAGGGCAAATTATTCGGGTCACTTCAAATTATCTAAAGCATAACTTTGGCTCAAATTGGTTATACAGCCTTAGCAATCTCTGGGACATACACCTGTGAAGCTTAGTTAGCAATCATTCTGTCAATGATAAAGTAACAAAAGGTGCATTCTAATATTCACTTTCTGGAAAAGCTCTCACTTGCCCACGATGAATTAGAATAAATCTAAATATATAAAAATATTAAAAAAATCCAAATAAAAATTTTGTTTTGTTAACAAAAACAATGCAGTTGAATCGAAGTAATTTTCTCAGGTCTCTGATCCAGCCAGAGCCAGGAAAACCAGCAATATCCAACGGCTTGCGAGCTGCATTAGCGTTGGGGGTTCCGATGCTAATTGGGCAACTCATCAACCAAAGGGAAAGCGGATTATTTGTCGGTTTAATGGCTTACTTTGTCAACTTAGCAAATGTTGGTGGCCCTTACCAGATTAAAGCAAAGGCGATGGTGGCTGCTACTTTGGGAATGGCTGTTTCAGTATTTGTGGGTACTCTGGTCGCTAAAATTCTAGGATTATCTGTAGTACTGACATTTCTCTGGGGACTTGCTTCAGGTTTTGCGTCGATGTATGGTAACGCTGGTGCAAATGTCGGTCTGGTTGTAGGGG
Organism: Nostoc sp. UIC 10630; assembly: GCF_010747425.1. NCBI lineage: Bacteria > Bacillati > Cyanobacteriota > Cyanophyceae > Nostocales > Nostocaceae > Nostoc > Nostoc sp. UIC 10630. The sequence goes on along the minus strand of NZ_JAAGOG010000270.1, from coordinate 7,521 downwards.
TATCATTTATCTCCACGATCGCACAGCCAGGAAATCTGGAAGCCGCACTTATGCGATCGCTGCTATGTCTAATTGCAGGTGGATGGGCGATGTTACTTTCTTTAGTAATGTGGCCTTTTAGACCTTATGACCCACTAAGGATGGCTTTGGCTGATTGCTTCAGTGGAATTGCCAAATACATTCAGGCATTTGTTGGTAAAGTGACAACACCTGAAAATATTCTCGAAATTAGACAGGCATTAGAGACAGCACGGACTACTTTAGGTACTGGACGGATTGGAAAACCGGCTCGGAGTTGGATGGATGAGCAGTTATTGGTACTAATTCAGGATGGCGATCGCTTGCTTGGCTCAGTTATTGCCTTAACAGAGTTACTAGAAACACACTTTCAACAACAGCAATATCACGCAGTTCAGCAATTAGTAGACGATGCACTCGAACAAATATCAGTCATTCTGCAAGCCATAGCGAAAGTCATATCTCGCAAGCCTGCTAGCATCGATTTGGGAAATCTCAATCGCATTTATGAAGCACTAAAGGAACAAGAAAGTCTGCAAAGAAAAGCAATTGCTGGGAGTGAGACAGACTACACAACCCTCGTTGCTTTCACTAACCTGGTGCTGATGATAGAAAAACTGATCAAGCAGTTGCAATATACGGCTCAGACAGTTAAATCTCTGGTAGAACATAACAAGATAAGTCGCCGAGATATAGATAAACTTCTTGTAGTTGAAGATGAACAGCGATCGCTCTTAAGTTTACTCAAAGACAACCTTACCTTAGACTCAGCAATCTTTCGTCATGCTCTCCGCATTAGTGTAACTCTCACTCTAGGCGTAATCTTATACAGCATTACTAATTTACCAATGGGGTATTGGGTAACACTAACAAGCATCCTAGTCCTCAAACCGAACTTGGGCGCAACTTTCCAGAGGTTTTTTCAGCGAGTTGGCGGGACAATCTTGGGAGCCGTGTTAGCAGCTGTCCTAGTCGCAACCATCACCAGTAAGACTGTATTAGACATCATCATCTTGCTGACAGTATTTTTTGGCATTTCCCTAATCAGTGTCAACTATGGGTATTCGGTGATTTTCTTATCAATATTTGTCTTACTGATTATCGATATTGGTAATCCCATTGGTTGGCAATTTGCTGGCTTTCGGGTCTTGAATACATTAATTGGGGCGGGATTGGCTTTTGCAAGCCATTACTTTATATTGCCAAATCGGGAACGCGATCGCTTACCCAGTCAACTCGCCACTGCACTGCGAGAATGCCACAAGTACTTTTGGGATGTGATGGCTGTTTACCAGGGAACAAAAGAGCATGACTCCAACATTATCAGTCAACGGCGACAAACGGGATTGGCAATTGGCAATGCTCAAGCCTCATTTCAAGGATTGCTGCGCGAACCCCAAATGCCCAAAGAATTGGTAGAACCAGTGATGACGCTGTTGGTGTACATGGGACGTTTTACTAACTCCGTGACAGTTTTGGCAGTACATCTCGAACATTTTCGAGGAACAGTGCCACTGCCGGAATTAGAAACTTTTGTCCGCCAAGTTTCGCTAATGTTAGAGCAGTTAGCTGATTCAGTACAACTGGAAATTACCCCACCACCCTTACCTGGCTTGGAAGAAACGCTGCAAAAAATCCAACCGCACTTGCAAGCACTGCGTACAGCCCGAATACAAGAGCTAGCTGTCAATCAAGGACATACACCCGTTCGTCAAGCAGTCATTGATTACAGCATATTAGATTTGGAGATCGATCAGATTGTCCGCCGGTTAACTGCTATGCACTCAGCGATGGAACGGCTAATTTCCACGAAATAAAGCGCATTTTTTTCTTTGCAAGTCCCTATTTTTCCAAAATCAAATAAGACTGCTATATTATTTTGTTCCTTGCTGATCTTTTAAAAATGGATTAATGGCAGAAATTTCATAATATTTGTTACTTTCTTTAAAGTTTTTAATTCTGGGACATCTGGTTTTAATTGTTCTGCGATCGCTAATTTTTGTTCTGCTTGTGCAGGTTGAAAGTCATACAAATAAACAACAGCTAAATAAAGATATATGTAAGGATTTTGAGAATCATATTTAGTTAATTCTATTAAATTTTGGATTAATTCTGGAACTTGGCGCTGTAAAAGTTGTGATAAGACTAGAGTGTAACGCCAATTTAAGTTATTTGGCTCTCTTTGCAGATGATAATTAGCCGCAAATCCAATCTGTTTTAAATAATCTTGAGTAGGATCGTATAGATTGAAATTATCTATCTGTGCAAATATATTATTTAATTTACCTTGTTGTAACTCTTGTGCTAGTTGTGAAGTTCGAGTAACGAAATCTAGAGGTGGAGATTTTTCTCCTGTTCCTACATTTGTTACATCTACAGTAATATCTGGAATATTTAAAGATGTGACTTTATTGGTTCTTCTATCTAAATATAGTGCTGATAATTTATATTTTCCTACTGGTAACGTTTTCGGAATAAATGTGGCTAAGGCTTCTTTCACCTGGAAAGTTCCTTCAGGATGACATTTGATACCACAGTATAAATTTCCCAAGCCAATGGCATGATCGTGATCCCAAGATGATTGGCTATTTTGCCATTTTAATAGTAAAATACCATTTTGCAAATCATCCCATGAACCTGTTATCTGATATGTTACTGGGTTATTTTTATCTAAAATTAATTGTTGAGGAATCGCAACCCTTTCTAGATTAATTCCAGACTCAGTATTGCTGATTTTTTGAACAAGTACATAAGGATTCTTGCGGTTATATAATCGAAGTTTATCTCCATTAGGCAATATCCAATCGCCCTGTAATTTCAAATCAGTAGAAGATTTAACTAAAGAGTTTAATTTCCGTTTAATCTCTCCACTGTCTCCTGGTTGGTTTGGTTCATTATCTCTAGTGACATACCAAGAAAAATATTGTAAATCTTCCTCTACCTGAGATAAATTATATGTGAATTTTCTACCATATACGCGGAAATCTGCTAACGCGCCAAAAGAATCTAAAGTAAACTCATTTACCTGAGGTGTAGAAACAGGAATTACCCCTAAAGTTGATCTTAAATATATATTTGTTTCAATAATTTTATTTATAAGTTGATCCAATGGATATTTGTTGCCATCATTATTAGGGAAATGTTTACCACCCCATACTTGAATTAGGGGTAAGGGAAACAAATTATTGACTAACAATATACTACTTAATACCAGAGTTGCTAGTCTCAGCCTATCAAAATATATATTTTCAATTAAGTTAAATAAATCCGCTAATATTAAACTAATTATAGGGAAGCATGGCAGAATAAATCTAATGTCTTTATTTGTACCCAAAGTACAAATTATATAGCTACTGACTAAGGTAACTAATAACCATATTCGAGCGGATTTATGGAGAGATCCGGGAATTAAATCATTAGTAAATTTATATTTAATAAGATAAACCAATAAAATACCAATACTTACAGATAATATTGGTAAACCAACGCTTTCTGGGATCATCTTTGGATAAAACAACCATCCAGCAATAGTTGTGGACGAAGGGTCGCCTTCTCCTTTGCCGACCTGGTTAGCGTTTAATGCCGATGTAATAATTGTTAACCAATTTAAGCTATACCAAAAACCACAAATTAACCAAGCTATCATCAAAGATAAGCAAGTTTGTATTAGCTTGATGAATTGACGTTTTCTAATAAAAGTAATTAACGTCCAAATACTAGGAACTAAAATAAAAATAAATCCTGTAGGTTTAGTCAACAATATTAAACCTATACCTATACCCAATATGATAGTTAAACCCCATGATAAAAACCCAACATAACTATCTTTCCAAATTGTCAAAATTGTGAAAGTTACTATAACAATTGCTGTTAGCCCATAATCTAATAAATAATCTGTCCGTATCATTCCTAAAATAGGAAATAATAAACAAAATACGCTGGCAGTTATGCTAGTTTTTCGGTTTTTAAATAAAAAGTTACCTAAATGATACACTGAAAGTATAATCATTGCAGTATATAATAAGTTGACCAAGCTTGCCTGGTCATATCCACGCCCAAACAACATCAAGAATGGTACGGTGCAAATATATAAAAAAGGAGCGCGATAACTTGGAGTTAATTGCCACAGAGATAACCACCAATTTCCTGACAAGATATTAAAGTTTTGAAAAATTCTATAATGATGTAATGCTGTCGTTAAATGTGCGCTTTGATCGTAGGATGGAATCGAATTATCTAATAAAAACCAAGTTCTATCTATAGCTAATGCTATTAACCAAATTATTAAGAGGATGATATAGTCTTTTCTCCTCTGAGGAGGCACAAAATCATTCATATTTATTGCTCAAAAATAAAGCTCAACTAATTATATATCTGTCATGTATCGCCGTTTCACTAAATATTATGCCTGCTTAACTACTTATTAAACGCCAAGAATGCCCCTTGATCCTAGAAAGGATTAAGAGATGGGGTGCAATAATTGTGTGAACCATAACTGCTCTTTTAGAGGATGTTTGAAAAGTCCTCTTGTCGGTATCAAAAGCTTTAGATTCTGCTAAATCCCCCTATAAATTGGGGGAATTTGATTCCGGTTCCCCATTTTCTCGTATTCTTGTTCAAAAATCAAAATAGAAACGTGGGGTTTAAATAGATAAAAACTGCTGTAATCAATAAAGCGAACGCATGGTGGCGAATATGATCTTCAATAAAACTGGCGATGAAATAATAACTGTGGTCATAGCCTTCTTGGTAACGCAAGTTTAGGGGCTGCTTAACATCTGCACAAGCTTTTTCAAACACTTCCGGTAGTAATTGTTCTGCTAAAAATTTATCAGCAGTCCCTTGGTCAATAAGAATTGAACTGTGATATCCTACTTGTTTGACTAATTCACTAGCATCATAAGCACGCCAACTTTCTTGATTTTTGCCAAGATAACCACCAAAAGCCTTTTGTCCCCAAGGACAACGCATAGGTGCAGTGATAGGTGCAAAGGCTGATACTGATTTGTAAAGTTCTGGGTTTCTCATTGCACAGACAAGCGCCCCGTGTCCCCCCATTGAATGACCGAAAATACCTTGTTTTTCAGGTTGGGTGGGGAAATTTGCGTTAATCAAAGCAGGTAGTTCGTGGACAACATAACTATACATTTGGTAGTTTTTACGCCACGGTTCTTCTGTGGCATCAACATAAAAGCCTGCACCTGTACCAAAGTCCCAGTCATCATCCTCGCCTGCAATGCCAGTATTACGCGGACTGGTATCTGGTGCAACCAGCATCAAGCCGTACTCAGCCGCAAAGCGTTGCACTCCCCCCGCCTTCACCATAAAATTCTCTTCCGTGCAAGTCAACCCAGAGAGGAAATAAAGAATTGGCGCAAGTTTATGAGTTGCTTGTGGTGGTTGATAAACAGCAAAACGCATTTCACCATTACAGGTTGAGGAGAAATGACTGTAAAAGCCGAGTTTGCCACCAAAGCTTTTATATTCTGAAATGACGTTGACGTTAGGCATTGACTATATTCTCGAAGTACCCGGTAATTAGCACTATATACCGCCCTAGGCGATGGCGTACCCGCCCGCCGTAGGCATCGCATTTCAATCAACCCTGTGACTAGGTAACTTAGTCCCGCACCTTTTACAAAACCCAGCATCTATATCATGGAAAGCCAATTCACAGTTGGAACAAACCATTTCTACCTGATTAGCAGTTTTCACAACTTGCTTAATTAAATCCCCCACTTGCCAGGGAATCAGTGCAATTCCTGTGAAAATCATCAATACCGTTAGCAAACGTCCTAATTCAGAAATTGGAATAACATCACCAAATCCCACAGTTGTCATTGTGACAACAGAGAAATAGAATGCATCTAAAAATGTCCCGTAATTTTGAGGATTAACCGGATGCTCTACTTGATAGATTAAGCCAGAATAAATAAAAACAATTGCGAATAATGTAAATAATATTCGCGCAAAGATCATGCCATCTTCAGTGCTGATAGTAGCGAATAAAAATCTTCTATCTATAAATCTGATTAATCGTAAAATCCGAAACCATCGCAGTAGCCGGATAAAGCTAATATCAACCATCCCTATAAAGAATGGCAAAATTGCCATTAGGTCAATAATCGAATAAAAGCTAAAAATATACTGAATTTTGTTTTCTGCACTCCACAAACGGAGTAAATATTCCACCGCGAATATGATGACGATCGCAGTATCGACTAGATGTAATTCAAATCGCACAAAATCAGGAATATTATAAGTTTCTGCGACAAAAATTCCTGATGATAATAGTACCAAAGCGGCAAGTGTTAAATTAATTGCCTTACCTATTGGTGTTTCTAGGTCTTTTAAGTAGAATTCTGTTTCTTGTCTGCTCAATAACATATTCGACTATTAAATAATTTTAATTCCCACTTATAGCATCAGAAATACGATATTATTAATCACTATCCTTATATTAACCTCACTTTCTATGATTCCAGAATATTTTATGGGTTTAGCTTTGGCGCAAGCAAAAGAAGGAGATACACCTTACGGTGCTGTGATTGTTAAAGATAATGAAGTTGTTGCCGTAGCTCATAATACTGTTATCAGAGACAACGATCCATCAGCCCATGCTGAAATCAACGTTATTCGTAGTTTAACAGCTAAACTTAAAAACCATTTTTTAGAAGGTTATAGTATATATACAACTTGCGAACCTTGTCCAATGTGTGCAACTGCTTGTGTTTGGAGTGGTTTATCTGAAATTGTATATGGTGCTTCAATTCAAGACTTAATCTCGATAAATCAATCACAAATTAATCTATCTTGTGAAGAGGTAATAGCTAAATCATTTAGAAGCATCAAAGTTACCAAAGGCATTTTAAAAAATGAATGTTTGGAGTTATTTAAATAAACTACAACACATTTAGCTTTTTCATTAGGTTAAGTGCAAATCATTGTAGCAACTTTCTTCAAAGTCGTTATGGGTATTGGTTGGAATATTTTTTGTCCCCAACACCGTTATATATAAGGTTGTATATAAGCCAATACGCTTGGGACGGTCTAACACTTCTTCTAAGATACAAGGTTGAGTTGAGGAACGAAACCCAACATACGCCAGTTTTAGCTTTTAGTCTTAACCCAAGCGTATTGGTATATAAGCGGCTTCAGCTCCTTGCCTTATCAAGGTTGGTTTTGTGCAGCTTCATATAGAAATAGTATAAGTAACCGCAATATTGCAGATTTGGGCAAGCAATCGCGGAAATTCATTTGAAATCAAATCCTCTCGCTTGCTCGTAACTTGGGCTGTTGATAAGTAAAACTGATGAGTTCCATCAGGTTTACAAAAGTGAAATAGTTGATTAAAAATTGTAAAGCATTGTAAAGTGTATTCACAGGCGAAAACGAAATTGCCTGATTCATAAATCACTAACCGCACTTATAAAACAATGACAACAACCTTACAACAGCGCTCAAGCGCCAACGTATGGGATCGATTCTGTGAGTGGATCACCA
>NZ_JAAGOG010000269.1:0-8976 GCF_010747425.1 Nostoc sp. UIC 10630 | reverse complement strand
TTTGCGAATGTGGCTTGACGCACACCTTGGACATTTCATAGTGATCGCACTAATTCATATTTCTATTCTGCAACGCCAAAAATTCTCCTACCTCCAACAGACCCTAATGCAGAGGTACAAGAAATTCCTCCCTACAAACTCGTATACGTCAATGGAGCTTGCCCCAGAACTTATCGAGTATACAAAGCTGATTCAATGCTGGGAGTAATATTTCAGCACATTACGCACTGGTCGAATGCTGTAGATAAGATTCGATACGCCGAGCCGATTGATGCAGCAGTTGGACTAGACGAATTTATGAATGTGGCAAGGCTATCAAAAGCGACTACAGAGCAACCAGCCACGGAAGAAGAGTTGCTAGATAGAGAATTTGACACACTGACGAGTAACGAGTGGGAACGGCTAAGGAAGTACGTTCCACAAGCAAAACATTTGGTTGCAGCGTAAGAAACGGGGTGGGCGTTGCTGCCCACTTCCTCAATAAGACTGTTTTACTTACATCACAAATATAACAATGACACCCATAGAAATACTACAAGAATTCAACTCGTGCTACTTGAAGATTCAGGCGATTGCCCAAGATGAAAACTGGCTTTTGCTAATTGCTGATAAAAAGATTGACCCAGAAGCCGCAACTCACGTAGGCGATATATTGCATTACTTGGGCGAGGCAATGGGGTGTGTCGAAGAAGTCGTTGAAATCAAGTTTAATCAGGAATCAAAATAATGAAACTCTATGCAACCAGTATTCCTCAAAGTTTGCCAAGTTGGGCAACTGTTATATCGAATAATGCAGGTTTGATTGAGGTTGAAATAAATGATAAAGACCCTGGCTTTCATTCAATAATTGAGGAATTAACTACTGAAATTCAACCAGGAGTTATTGGTGTAAAAGCTAGCGATTTATGTCAAATACTCAGCATTGAAATGGTTGATAGTAACAAAGAAAATTGATAACCAAAATGAAATTTACAACTGTATCTGTTAGCTACTCCAGAAAATTTAATCTAGGCGACTATGAATCTCTAGAACTAGGCTGTTCTCTCTGGGCACAAGTAGAAGATGGAGAAGACGCTGACGGAATAACCCAATTCCTCTATCACCAAGCTAAAACTTCGGTAAAACAAGCAGCAATGCCTGTCTTGAAAGCCTCAGAGTTTCAGATAAATAAAGTTAAATCTAGCAAAAAAGTGTCTGGCGATATCAATGAAAACTATTGGTAGAGGACAATGCAAGAATTAATCAAAGCTTTAATCAAAGCGAAGGCAGAGTTTAACCCCATTCAAAAAGACGGGACTAATCCTCACTACAAGCGCAAATATGCAACACTAGATGCTGTATTAGATGCTGTCACTCCTGCGCTTGGTAAATATGGATTAGTAATAATTCAAACTACCGAAATCTTTGAAGGTAAAACCGTACTACGGACTCATATTTTTCATGAGTCTGGAGAGAGTATCACCAGCACTTATCCCCTCCCCGAAATTAGTGATTTTCAAAAGTTTGGTGCAGCATTAACTTATGCACGACGATATGCAGTTTGTGCAATTTTATCGGTGACAGCAGATGAAGATAATGATGCTGAAGGCGCAACTACTCCTCAAAAGCCTGAACAGCCCCAGAATAACATTAGACCCCGCAAAGACAATCAACAGTATAGAGTCCAGCAACCAAAGCAAGCTGTAACTGCACCATCAATCAGCCCAAAAGATTTGCGAGTCAAAGAAGTTCGTACACTTTTAAATTATCCGTTGGATTTGGTGAAAGAGTGGCTGCATTCTCGAAATGTGACTAGTCCAAGTGAGCTTGATTCTGTTCAAATTGATGAGCTAGTGAAAACTATGTGTTTGGCTTGGGCTGGTAATAAGTTTGGACATCCTGATCATGCTATTAATTCTTATCAGAAACACGTAATTGATGCTGTATTACGAGGTGTTTCTGAGATGGAAGCAATTCAAGCATAGATGGAAAGAGCGCTTGCACAATTACCAGAACTGAATTGAATAACACCAATAGGAAAAATATCATGCCGAGAAAATCCACTCATCCCGCCCCTGCTGATCATTCCTCATTGTGCATACAATACCTTCGTCGTTGTGGGGGTAGCGCACGATTGTGCAGTATAAACTTCAGTCTTAGCTTGATTCAAACACTGGTTAATCAAAGAAAGGTAAAGATTACGAATACTGGTGCAGGTTTTTATGTTCAGTTGGAGGAATCCAAATGACTAACTACAAACAAGTTGTTCCCCAATCTCAATTAGACCACAAGAGTAAAATGGTTCTTCGTCGCCGTACTAGGAGAAGATTCAACCCCAGGATTTTTCTCGATCGCACCATAGAAACAACTGCAATTGTCTCTTTACTTTTTACCGGATTTGCAGGAGTAGGGGCAACAGGCTGCTGGGGAATGGAGATTGCAACAAGTTCTCAACATTGGCAGCAACATAAAAAGACCTGCTTGGGGATGATGTTAGTTAGTTTTTCAGGCTTTTTGGGCAGTGCTTTGATTGGAGCAAGTTTTAGTATTCAACGAGATAAATTTTAGGGAGATAAACAATAATGGAAATCAAATTAACCACAGCAGAGATTCGGACTATTTTACAAGGATGTCAATATACGTTGCGGCTTGTGGGGAGTAGTAAGGATTATCGCAGGCTTCAGTCGTCCGAGTACTTTTCTACATCAAACAATGTAGTGCTAAATGATGCGTTTAATATTTTGGGAGAAATAGTAGACGCAATTGATCAGGTGGAGCAATTTTCTCAACAAGGAGAATCAGGGTATGAAGCAAGAAATTAAAGTTGTACAGAATTTTATTTTGTTCGACAATAGATAGAAAAACCAATGTCAAAGCTTAAATATTTAAATGTTTTTGTCGCAGCATCAGGAGCAACGGCAATGGCGATCGGCATCATTATCGGTGTTAAAGGAGCAATTGCACGAGAGGGTGCAAAAAGTTGGATTTCTGGCTTGTCTCTGATGCTAGGGGGAGTTGGATTGCAAACAATAGCTCTAGATCGTCTGTTAAAAACTCAAATTGAAGAACAAATCGACAGAACTTTAGAGGAAAGACTCAAAGCGAAACCAAAGGCTTGCAAAGGATGCCGAAATTTTCATGGTATTGAATATGGGAGAGTAAAGCTGGTTTGTGCGATTCATCCGTATGGAGTAGAAGGTGATACTTGCTCAGATCATGAGAAGTTCGCCAGCACTAAGCAACTAACTAAGTCAAATTAAGCACTCATTGATTCCGGTTCAGTACGTGATATTTCCAAAACTCGCTGTAATCAATATGAACACAAAGCAATTGATTCTTAAATCTGCTATTACCACTTTCGCACTTTCCACTGTTTTCAGTGGCATTGTATTTCTGTGGCAAACAAAAGCAAATCATCCCAATATAAGCGCTAGGTTGGCTTTGTGTTTCAGCATGATGGGAACTGGATTGACCATGTTTATCGGTAGTCGGATTGAGGCAGCGCAATTTGAAGAATCATTAAAACCTAGACCTGTTCCCACTCCCTGCCGAGGTTGCAAGCATTTCCACGGGGTTGTTTACAACAGTGTACTTTTCAATTGCGCTGTTCATCCCAAAGGCTGGCAAGGTGATAAATGCCCCGATTGGCAAACATTTAAAAAATCTTTAGAGGAGTAAGAAAATGACATTAACTTTAGATAATCGCTCTCGAAACAAAGAATCGTCCCTAACGCAAGCATTACGGCAGATACAGGAGTTAAACTCCAAAATTGCTGTGTTGGAGCAGCAGCATCAAGATTATGTGCAGAAGCAACAAAATCTGATTAGTGCCATTGCCGAAATCTGTGTTTCTCCAATGCAGGAAATACAGGCGCTGCGAATTCTGATTTATAGGGGAGAGGGGGAGTGTCGGCGGTACTTGCGTTCGGTGTTGGTTAAACAAAGTCAGGCTTCAAAATGACCATACGGGAAATCATTTGCCCAGTTCATATAAAAGAGCCAAGCATAAATTAAAGCGATCGCCACCGGACAAAGAAAGCGATCACTTCTGCCAGAAATGGCAGTTACCCCAAAACTTAACTTTTGAGCTAAAGTATGAACGCACAAACTGAAGAAATCAAAGAACTTGACCCATTAGTTTTTTGTGAAATTTGGGGATTAAGTTTTGAAGAGGCATCAGGATATTTAAATATTAGAGCCAGAACAATGACAGCTTATGCCTGCAAAAAATCGTCTAGAACTCATCGTCAACCATCTTCGAGAGTAAAAGCTTTAGCCGCAATACATCATAATAAATGGTTGAAAGAAGGTAAGAGTTTTCGCTCCGAAGGAGCTTGGTAAATATTGCACTGAAAATTTCTAAGTTATCAACAAAGTTATCAACAAAGTTGTCAACTTAGTAGCTTGAACCGCTTGGCGCGGTTTTTTATTATAAAAGAGCAAGGTCAATAGACAGTCAATAGACGCTGATCATTGATATCAATATGGACATCCATATTGATATCCATATTGACACTTAGATGCTACGGATATTGACTATCTTTTTGAGGCTATTGATACGGATTTGACTAAGTTCATGGAATCAGGATGGAGAAAACAACTTTTTAATCAAAAACAAAGCCAATCAGGGGTAAATCCCTTAGTTTTACCAATGTCAAAAGCGAAAGCGGTAAAAATTTTAGGTATTTGTCCCCGGACATTGGAACGATGGGCAAAAGTCGCTTCTTTGATTCCAGAGTATAGATTAATACTTTTAAGGATGCAGGCATTAGCCCAAGAGAAAAATCTCCGTGCTGCACCGATCACATCTTATCAAGTGTGGGTGATAGCAAAGATTGGTGAATTGTTTGGAGATATCAATCAAGGGATTGACAAAAAGGCTCTTGTCGAAGCAATTGTTGAAGCAAATAAAGTCGAGTACACCCGTGCCCAGTTTGAACAAGAGCAATTAGGATTTACATCACACAGTTTAGGAGAAACACATCATGTCGGATAGCATATTTACTCGTGCAGAATTATTTGAATTATTGAGTGCTAACTACAAGCCAGAGCAAATCATTGCTGGGTTAGAACAACTGGCTCAGTCAGATCCAGCTGTTGATCCAAACGCCCAAGAATTTCCTGTGGATATTAGTGATCGCTTAGAAAAGTTGTTCAATCTAGCGCAAGCAACCCTCGACAAATCGAAGCTGTTAGGAGGTAGCAGCAATTTGGCGAATATACAGACTCATGCAATAGACATGGCCACTGAACAATTACAATTTGTTGGAGTCAGTCGGGAAACTTTTAAAGCATTCTTGGACATTGTGGCAGGCAAGACTGTTGCTCAAGCGCTGGCAGTTCATGAGTTTGAGCAAGGATTGTTCGATGAAATCACGAGTGAACTTGATGCTCGTTCATTACAGCGACGCACAGAGCAAGGTTTTGATGAAATAGCGTTTATTTATCAGTTGGCCAAGAATCCCGAAATCAGGCAACAAATTACCCAAGAGTACGGGTTAAAGGCTGGGGATGAGGTAAAACAAGAGGTTCAAAAACTCACTAATACTGCTACCCCTGGTTTTGACCCGAAAGCATTTTTAGACGAATTAGGAGTCCCAACACCAGAAAAAAAGTCGAAACTACCTGCGACGATTCAGGATCTGAAAAATTTGACACGGTCTTTGTTGAGCAAACAACTCCAGTCTCCAACTTAAAATGGTGCAAGTTCTTCAAGGAGAATCTTTTCGGATTCTCAGTCATTTTTTTTCTAGTTTGCATTGGGCTGTCTGTTTACGTTCGCGTTATTAATGCACCGCCACCCCAGACAACACAAAGTATCTATGGGCTTCAACAATGAAATACCAGAAGCAAGCGATGTTGGGATTATTGGGCATGGGGTTAATCGCAAGTCCTTGGTTATCACAACTGCCAGCCCAATTCAAAACTTACTCTCACGGCATTACGATTCGTGAGTCAGAAGAACTAGAACGCATTAAAGCCGAGCAAAGGGCAGAAACCGCCGACAAAATTAACTCTCTTGGAGTTACGCCCTCATTCAGTAAGTTACGAATCAGGAACTATTTAGACTCAAAAAAACATAATCCTAGACCTGATACTACAGGTTATTTAGAAGATGAAACAGTTTTTGTGTATGACTCAACGGGTTTTTGTGTTGGGCGAATTGAACAGAGGCAATGGCGGTGGAAGTATAGATTCAAAAATGCTTGTAAGAATTCACCACTATACCAAGATTCTCATGATTGATTTATGAAATATCTCACTCCAAACAAATCTAATTCACAACCGAAACCAGAATCATCACCACAAAAAGAGCCAAAAAAAGGAGGAAGTGACTACTTAGAATTATTAGCTCGGTGGATTGTGGCATTAATCTCGCTGCCAGTCATCTTTATCTCACATATCATTGCCCAATTCGTTACCCCAGGCACACCCGGATACAAGCTTGTTGGTGCAATTGGTTTCTGGATTGGCACACTCCTTTCTACTGATAGCATCTGGCAGGTTTTATTTCAGGGAAAACCGATTTTTCCCTGGTTTGAAACAGAATGGATTGGTTGGTTTGGTTGGTTACAACTCCTATTTAATCCCTTGTTTTGGATTAGCTTCGGTATCTCTGCACTTGTCCAAGTGATGGAAGCTCGGACATTGCGTGGTAAAGACCCACAACAGGCCAAGAACGAGTTTGAGGAATCAAAACAATACACACTCGGCAGTAAACCAAATGGGAATATCGACCTGACAGTGGCATTGTGGGGCGATTACAAAGCTGCTGGCATGAAAGAACGTCATACAGGGGGAGCGATCGCACTATTTTTCTGGGTTCTGGATCTGACTACTACCTTCGTTGGTCGCAATCCCTTCCGCTACACGAACCCAGGTTTAATCCTGGCTTGTTTTGCTTACAATGTAGCCTCAATGATGGCAGGCGAGATTGGTTACAGCATTTGGAAGTTAACTAAGTAAGAGGGAAGAAGATGGAGCAACTGATACCAATGCTCGGTACAAAAGAAACGGCACTACTGCGTGGCGATTATCCCAGCATTGAGTATTTGGAAGCTGGGAATACCGCCTCTTGGTTACAGGAGCGTCAAGACCAGTTATTAGCCCGCGCCAAAGATGAGCGTAATGGCATGAATCTTGCTAAGTTTATTACTTTAGCAACGGCGGCGACTGGTGCTGTTTGTTATGCCACTTCTCCACTTGCTCCCATCGGTGCAGTCGTAGCTGGTGTTGGTTATCTTTGGTCAATTGTTCAGGACTTAAACGATACTCATCAATTTGCACCGATTCCCTTTATCCGTGGCGACTTCTTTAGTTTCCTTTCGGCAATGGGTGATAGTGCTGCCAGAGACGAATACTTTGCTAACTTCAATGAACTTGCTGATTTAATGCTGCACTTAGAGCCAATGGAGAAATACGAATTCGCCATGCTCAAACAATGTTCTCATGTTGTCTGTGAATACCTGAATGCCGTTGAACCTGGGAAAAGATTTTATGCTTACCGTTGGCTGCTCGATTGGTTTATTCAACTTAAAGGCTATTTCCCTACCCCTGAACAGCTATTCGGTCATTTGGCGCAAGTAAGTGTTGACCCCAGAGTAAACTATCAGCAAGTTACGGCTATTCAAGAAGCAACCAAACCTCAGAATTTAGGTATTCCAGAGGCAAGGTTTGCAAAACTACCAACTCCTGTCCCACAAACAACCCAAACTTCAGCGCAACAGATTCACTCTAATGAAGCTTCCCCTTTGTTAAATAGTGAATTTTTGGGAGCAGAAGCCTCTCATAGCTTAACTAATACCGATATCTCCACCTACACCACTAAACCCCAAGTGCAGTATGACCTAATCGCTCACATTGCTAAAAAAGTTACCAATATGCTGTGGGTTGGTGTCCCTGGTTCTGGCAAGGGCATCACCATTAGCAATGCAATCGATGCTATTAAGCGACTGCATCCTGGCATACACATCTTTTATATTGACCCAAAAGGTGACGAAAAAGAAACCGGTTATTTCAAAGGTCGTGTTGATACTTTTAAACGCGCTAAAATCCTAGAAATGTCCCCGGTCGAAGCCGTTAAATGGGTCAAAGAATGCTTTACCGAATTTCAAAATATCTCTGGCTCCAAGCTGATTATTTTAGATGAAGGAACGGCTGTTTGTTCCAAATTTAAAAATACCAAGGGTGAAATCGGCTGGCTCAAGGACAAAATCATCTCTTACTGTTCTTGCGGTGATAGTTCCGGTTGGCATTTCTGGATTGTCGTACAAAACCCGCACACTGATGACTTGGGCATTTCTGGCGGACTGCGATCGCAGTTAACGTCTGTGGCGTTGGTTCATCCTGATAACGTCCCAGCTTACAATGCCATGATTGCCACTCAACTCATCCCTAGCGATCGCAAGATTACCTCAACCCAAGTAATGGAGATTGCTGCACAATCACCAGTCGGTCGAGCAGTTTATTACGGCGGCATCAATGAATGGATACCAATGCCTCTGTTAAAGAATTTCTCTGGTTATGACCGGGATACCAAAAACTTTATTGACTCTGCACCAAGTAATAAGCAAACCTCTCAAGCTGAAACTAAGGAGTCAACCACACCAACAACCCAAGCTCAACAGATGTTGGCGCTCTTAGAGAAGACGAAAGCCAATTCCATTGATGAGTTTATCCAAACCGAGTTGAAATTAGACGGAGTTCCACCAGAACTAATCCGTTTGGGAATTGAAAAATTACTCCAAAATTCACCAATTAAATACAAATTTGACGGCTGCGATAGTAATCAAAATTAAAATTTGTTGAATAACTTATGCAAGACAAGAATCAAAGCAACTCCCCATCAAAAGCCTCAAGCTCTTTAGAAAAATTAACGACAAGTGTTGTTAACTTTATTAACAGTCTCTCTCAAAGCTTTAGAGGATGTTTGAAAAGTCGGAAAAGGTGTAAAAAAGCTCTCTCAGTATAAGCTGTGAATAGATAATAAACAGCACC
>NZ_JAAGOG010000418.1:0-1833 GCF_010747425.1 Nostoc sp. UIC 10630 | reverse complement strand
ACCCGGATTTCTCACAAGTGCAAAAAAATCATTGAGATGAGTAAAATTTAGGAAAGAATATTTTATACATCAGTGGATTAAATTCAGGAACCTAAGACAATTAAGTGTTATCCGAAGCTTTAAAGATAAATAAAAGACGCATAAAACGAGAAATGCTGAAATAAAAACTATGATTAGCAATAATTAAGCAGCCGAAAACAGGGTTAAATTCAGTAAACTCAACCCCAGGAAGCTAATCATTATGATGACAATTAAGTAAAAATTAACCAGGACAGGGTAAGAGAGATAAATAATTGTATGCCAGAGCGAAAATTCCTTTATAGGGGCAAGAACTACTAATTGAAATTAAAATTTTTCGGCAGTTCACCGTGATAGTTGCTCCTAACTTTAGTAACTTTGTCCGAATAGTGCCAACAGTAGCATTTTGAAGTTCCGTTTTGGCTAAACACTTCTCTCGTAAAGCATTCATTAAAATATAGGCAACAGATGAAAACCACAACCGTAGTTGATTACCTGCAAATGTATGGGTGCTTGTCCTATCACTTTTTAGTTCTAGTTTTTGCTCTTTGAGACAATTTTCCATGTTGCCTCTTGGACAATATTTTTCTGTATAAAGTTTTCCAGGGGGGATTTTATTTATCGCTAGTGAAGTTACTACAAAACGAGTATCTACCCCTTGATTACTATATTCAACTTTGGCAACAACTCGACGATTTCGACTCCAAGAATATAGAGTTTTATAGTTAAGCGATGAATACCAAACTGAATTCTTCACAAATGCTGTTGCTGCGAGGTGTAAATCTGGTGACGGTGCCAATAAGGATTCAAAAAACTTAACTACTGGTTGCAGTTTTTGTTCATATTCAAGAGAAGCACGGTATTTAATTGATTGTGAAAGCTGAATTAATCGACTATTTTGCGCCAATCCAAACACATAATCAATCTCTCTTTGTGATTCACACCATGCCATAATCTCTTCTCTAGAATAAGCACTATCTCCCCGAATCAGAATTTTCACTTTCCCCCAGCGTGAGCGGATTAGTTTTATAATTCTTTGTAACTCTTCTAATGCTCCTTCTGCCGGGTCTAAGTTAGAGGCACGTAGCTTTGATGCTAATAAATGTTTACCGCAGAAAATATACAGAGGAGCATAACAGTACCCACGATAATAAGGGTTAAAGAATACTTCTTCTTGATGACCATGCACCAGATCATCAGTTACATCTAAATCTATAGTTATTTGCCGTGGTGGTGAAGAATATGATTCTAAAAATATTTCCACCAATAGTGTTTCTATAGCCTCTGCATTATGTTCAATTCGATGATATCGACTTTCTGCTAGAGACGTTATATTTTCTGGACAGTGTTCTAGACGATTTAATGTACTCTTACCTGCTAACTTCGCTGATTCAAACTCTTTGTTCAAAACTTTTCCAACGCAGAGTGCAAATATCAAATCATCGCGGAGAAATTCATGGTCATTGATGTCTTCATAGCCCATGATTAAAGCATATATCCTCTGTGCAATCAAACTACTTACCGAATGCTCAATTCTGTTCTTTTCTCTGTAATCTTTGAAACACTGTGCTAATCGTGATGTGATTCCTCTTTTCCGGTCTAGTTCCGCAATTAATGTTAAACCTGCATCTGATGTTACAGGCTTACCCTGGAAATTCACTATGACTGGACATGATTTTACTTGTTCAAATTTGAACTGTTCTGGTATACAATCTGTGTTCTGAAGAGTCATGCTAAAACTGCTGGAATTCAGGTATATTAGTCATTTTGGCAGTTTTTGACTCTTCTTTTTTCAGGCTTTGTGAGAAATCCGGG
>NZ_JAAGOG010000268.1:0-8995 GCF_010747425.1 Nostoc sp. UIC 10630 | reverse complement strand
GTGATACCTCGCAACCATCTACTAAAAGAGGACGGTGACAATAATAAAAAATCATAAATTATTAGCAGAAATATATTTCTATAAAAACTTTTATTGGTTAACAACAACAATAAATAAATCAGGACTGACATGAGGAAAGCAAAAAGTAATCCTATGATCATTTCTGCTTTCACATTCCATTCTTTTAAAATACCTGCAAGAATAACAAATATTAAATTTGGAATTAACTTTCTACTTTCATTATGTTGTTTATAAAGTACCGCAAAAGATAATTGATTGTTGAAAAAACTTTCTATTTGTTCACCCCCTACTTTCCACTGATCTAATATCGGAATATTTACACCATATAAATCTATAATCAATATCCATATTAAATATATTGTTAGTGGCAATAAAAATACTAACTTACGTTTTTTGAAAATTGAACTTTTGATAGTATTTCTCATATAAATAATTTTTATTTGTGTAACATTTGCTAACTGTATAGAGTGTCTATAGGATTAATGCGCGAACGAGCGTCATAGCCCGTCATAGACATCGCATTACGAATTCCGCACAGTGTTACTAGCCTTCAACTTCGGATAAGCAATCCGTTTGTGATGAAATTGCTGCCAAACATCTACAAATATTTGAGCAATTTGTGACATCTCTTCCCGTTTTAATCCTGAATCAACGAGTTGATTGTCTTGCCATTTCGCACGCAGGATATTATTCAGCATTGTTAAAGCTTGTTCGGTGGAGACATCTTTAAGCGATCGCTTCTCTCCCACAGATTTAGCCGATGCTTGCAGCGATCGCAACGCTGCTTCGCAAGAGTCCGCTAACATCACAATTCCGGTCTCCCGTGATTGGGGAATCGGGCCATCGTAGCGAAAATCTGCATCGTCTACTGTCAAACTTGGATCTTCCTGAGCCATTTGCTGGGCTTGGTGATGGAAATAGGCAATTAGCATCGTTCCCTGATGCTCTGGAATAAAAGCTTGAATCGCTGTCGGTAAAAGGTGTTTACGCGCCATCACTAACCCTTCAGTTACGTGCTTTTTGATAATCTCTGCACTCTTCCAAGGGTCTTTAATCTCTGTATCATGTTTATTCGGCCCCCCCATTTGATTTTCAATAAATCCAAGTGGGTCGTGCATTTTACCAATATCGTGGTACAATGTTCCAGCCCTAACTAGTTCAACATTGCATCCTAGTTCTTTGGCAGCAGCTTCGGCAAGGGTAGCTACAAATAACGTGTGTTGAAAAGTTCCAGGAGTCTCTGTAGCGAGTCGTTTTAATAAGGGCCGATTAGGGTTAGCCAACTCTGCTAAACGGATGGGAGTGACTAAATCGAAAACTTTTTCGAGATAAGGACTCAACCCTAAAGCTACAACACTCCAGCCTAAACCGGATAAAGCAAAAAACCCGGCTTCTCGGAGGACGATATACCAGGTTGAACCAAATGCTTGACCAATTAAGATTTTAACAACCAGATAAATGCCGCCCTGAGTTAAAGCGATCGCAAGCCCTAATAATGCCAATTCTTCACGTGATCGCAATCGTTGCGCTATGTAACTACCTAATATTGCCCCACCAGCACCAGCTAAAAGCGCAACTTTGCTCATATCCAAGATAACAGCTAATATCGGCAACAACAGTCCAACAACTGTTAACCCTAAAGTCGGGCCGTAGAAGCTTCCCAACAATAAACCAAGGGCGCTCCAAGTGGTGTAAGGCAATCCCATTGTCACCAATCCTGGCACACTTAGAGTTAGCAATAAAACTAATAGGCGATCGCGTTGTCGTAATTCATAATCAACATGGCGTTCTACCCAGACAAAAATGCCAATGGCGATCGAAATCAAGCCTCCTAACTTCAACAACCCCCGCCATTTTACCTCTCGGCGAACCAGGCGATAATGCTCCAGCACCTCTAAGTTCCATGTAGTAATTTGCACTCCTCTTTTGACAATTACCTCACCATGCCGTACCTCTTCCATTACAGGTGGCACTCCAGCAGCAGCCTTTTGAGCGTTTACTCTCGTTTCTTCTTCATCTTTTTGCAGATTCGGCTTGAGTACAGCTAACAACAGGTTCTTTGCCAAAGGTTCGGCGGATTCTGGTACAAGGGACTGCAATTGTAAACTCACCGCATCCTGTAAGATATTTTTTGGCAGTCCTTGTGGGATGCCTTGGGTAAGAATCCGCTCTGCACTCTGATGGATTCCCATTTGTGTTTTTTCCCACTCCACATCTGACAAATCCAAAAGGAATGATTCCTCGTATACTGCTTCTGGGGTAACAGTCTCTAACTGTAAAAGTTTGGTAGTCGCTTCAGTGTATCTTTTGCGTGTTTGGGAAATTTGGGCAATCAGTAAAGACAAGTTTTTTTCAGAAGTTGTGAGGCGGTAAGATTCTAGTTCTGCAACTGCTTGAGTAAAATCAGTACTTTGAGAAAAATCAACTGGCTCTGTTTTCTGTGG
Organism: Nostoc sp. UIC 10630; assembly: GCF_010747425.1. Classification (NCBI taxonomy): domain Bacteria; kingdom Bacillati; phylum Cyanobacteriota; class Cyanophyceae; order Nostocales; family Nostocaceae; genus Nostoc; species Nostoc sp. UIC 10630. The sequence goes on along the minus strand of NZ_JAAGOG010000268.1, from coordinate 6,530 downwards.
TGTTGTGCGCGGTTGGTGTTCCTGATTGGGTGCAGCTATAGATGATGGACGGGATGAGGTGGTTTGTCCTGTTTCTTTCTTCTGCTGATTTTTACTATTTTCTACGGCAGCTTGTACCGCTTGCCATTCTGAGTCATTACAAGAGCGGAGGTAACGCTGGGTAGAGATGGGCAAAACTACAGAATCAAAAAAAGGAAAAGCTCCAGCAACAACGCGAATTTCGTTACCATCATCTAGAAGTTGTTGCAAATTTTCGTTGATTTGTTCGTTCATTCGCGCATCCAGCATCAACACTTGTAAGGAGCTTCTACTGACGGCTTTGCGCTCGGCTTCTGTTTTTTTCTGATCTTCGATTTTAGCTGTATAAGGCGCTGTAATGGTTTGGGGCGCGGGATGCCCTACTTGCAGTTGAGTTTGGTTGTATAATTTTTGCCCAATAACGCCTGTAAGGGATAATATTGCGATCGCTAAAATTCCCAAGGAGCGGTGTTCATGCACCCAATCTAAACAGACTGAATAAATACTACTCTTAGTTGTTACCGATTTTGCCTTTGACTGGAGCACTCTTTCTTGTTTTCGACGAGCGCTTTTGTCATTGCTTTTGGATAAAAATAAGATTACATTCTTCTGGAAAGTCCTTAAAAGTTGCTTTCTATCGCTTTTACTTTTGGGACTTCTCATTAACTTTCCTTTACGGCGTAGTCCTTTGTACTGTCGCCGCCAGTGAGTCAATTGCTGGGTTAAGAACTGCAAAAATTCCTGCATTTTCATTATCTCTGCCTGCAATTGCCTACTTTGATAGCTCAAAAAAAAGACAATCATCAGGGAAATTTCATCTGCTACTGTTGCAACTACGGTGACGGAGGCTAATTAAAGCTGATTTGCCACAATAGCTACTGACAGAATCTGTCTGAGGTTGGCTGAAAAGTTCTAGTATATAAGACTAGTACACTATAGCAATGGGCAAAAGCCCCTTGTCTAGTTAATTGAGATGGTAGCTGGATTTAATTCAAGCTTGTCCTATTATGTTTTATCGAACAGGAGTCAGGAGTCAGAATTCATTCTGAATTCTGATAGCGCAGCGATAGCGAGTCTACGAGCGTCACAAAAAAGCGGATAGCGCAGCGTAAAGCCTTCTCTTCTCTTTCAGAGACGCTAACGCGAACGAGAGGCTGCGCCCTAAGCGTAGCTATGCCGCAGGCTTTACGGCATGACTTCGCTTAGAGCGAGTCTGCGAACATCTTGATTCTGACTCCTGTTAGCGGATAGCTAAGGTTTAGCTAAGGTTTAGCCCATTCTGACTTCTGAATTCTTCTTCAACAAGCTAATTTTGAGAGTTTAGTACCCGCACCATTTCTCGGTGAAAATAAAATTAACGCGATCGAATAACGCGGGGAGCTGCGTAAACTGAAAGCAAAGCCTCCTCACATCCCTGTGTTAACTCTCTGGGATTTAGGTCAATATCATACACTCCTGACCACACCGCCACAAATGCATCGGTCAATTTTAACATTTGGGAAAAGCTAGTTAATCCCCATGCTGGAGAATTCCTTTGCAAGAGCAAGACTTGCCAATTTACAGGAATTCCGCCTATACCGTTATATGCTCCTGATAAAGCACCAGTAATTGCACCTGTAGCCTGTGAGCTTAGAGATGTAGCATCTTGCACTTTAGAATTGCCATTGTGAGTAGCCTGCAAAACCGCAAGGCGAAAGTCTTCTAAGGTACTCAAAAAGCAGTAAAATGCCATAGCAATAGTGTTACTGAGTTTTTCTTCCTTAACAAACTCAGCTTGCGCCCTTGACAATCCCGCCCCTTGCCCTAATAAATTCTGGACTTTTAATAATTTTTTTGGTATGTATGTCGGTGTTTCACCAAGAAAAGAAATTGTTTGTGGGATGAGGGTTAGAGGGTCGAGTTTTTCAGTTAGAGCAAGAGATATCGCATAAGCTACCGCGAGTGTTCCATCCCTTACTACTGGATCATCTTCCCAGATTTTTAGTACACGCAGCAAATTTTGTCGCAGCTTAATCGGATTTTCGTGAAAAAAAAGTGCTATTGGTAGTGTGGCAATAATTATTTTTATCGATATATCATCAGCTGCTAAATGAAGAGATTCTTGCTGCTGACGCGCTATCCAATCATCTAAATCTAATTTACCCAAGTTAATTAAACTCTCAGTACCCAGAATCGCCATTCTGCCTAAATCTAGGTAACTCTGAGACTGTATTTTACCATCAGATGTTAAACTTCCCCCCAGAAATGCTCCAAGGAAAGTACCTCTAAATCGACTTATAGGAGAGTAACGCATAGAATTTTGGATTTTTGGTTGCACCTTTGGTGCGCTTCTAGCGTAACTTAGATTTGGGATTGAATAATTTAATTCCAAATCTAAACTCTAAAATCGATTCATTTTTCATTCTTTACGTTTCATTTTTTCTTAAATGATTTACCAAAGCTTGTAAGCCCAACAAGTAACTTTGAACACCAAAACCACTTATTTGCCCGATCGCAACTGGGGCGATGTACGAATGATGGCGAAAATCTTCCCGGCGGTAAATATTACTCAGATGTACTTCGACTGTGGGCAAGTTAACAGCCGCGATCGCATCTCGCAATGCCACACTTGTGTGAGTATATGCCCCGGCATTAATCAAAATTCCTTGATGTTGTCCTAATGCTTCATGAATAGTATCTACTAAAATTCCTTCATGATTTGACTGCAAGGGAAAAACTTTCACCTGTAACTTGAATCCTTCTTCTTCTAACAGGCGGTTAATTTCAGCTAGTGTCAACGAACCATAAATTCCTGGTTCTCGCTGTCCTAGCAAATTCAAGTTTGGCCCATGCAGTGCCAGAATGCTTAAGGGTTGTGATGTCGAGTTCAGCACTTTGGCTCTAGTGGCGACGACGCGAGCGATCGTTTACAGGAATCGGAATCAGTTCCGGTTCCGGTTCAGCCTCTGGCCCTAACAGGCTCTCAATCAGCCTGCGTGCTAATTCCTTAAGCTTTTCCAGCACCTTTTCTATATAGTCCATGAACTGAATGCTCCTGAGATACTACCTCAAATTTTGATTAACAGGTACGCAGAAAATGGCACATTGTCGTACCTCTGGCTTCCAACCGGGCACAGACACAATCCCGTATTTGGGACATAAGCCACTTCTAAAATTTGGCGTTGTGTTCTCCCTTACTTTTTAGAGTATCACACTTGCAACCTAGAGAACTGCATCCTATCAAGGATAAATATCAAGGGTCAAGAGTTTAAAGATCGGACTTTGGACTCTTGACTACGAATTTTAGATTTACGATAGCGTAGCGTCAAGCCTGCGGCATGGCTTCTCTACGAGACGCTACGCGTAGCTCGTTTCTCCGTAGGAGTACGCTTTGAGCGACGTAGGAGCGTCTTTTAGATTTTAGATTTATTTCGCCTACAAGAGGGAGCCACTGCGGTGGACGGGTTCTCCGGCATAAAGCAAGTGGCATCGGGGTATGAACGCCAAAATTCTTTTAATCTAAGTTGCGCTGGAAGCGCACCAAAGATGCGACCCAAAATCCAAAATCAGTTGACTTACAGTTAGCCTTCTGTGACTTTCTTTTTCGCAGCCGACGTTGACTTAGCAGTTGACTTAGCAGTTGACTTAGATTTGGAAGTCGTTGATTTAGTCGTTTTGCGAGTCGATTTCGCTGTCGATGCCTTAGCTGCCAATAAGTTAAGCGCCTCAGTCAGAGTTATATCTTCTACAGTTTGACCTTCTGGGATACTCACATTAGTTTTGCCATGCTTGATGTAAGGACCATAAGGGCCATCGTAGATGTTAATTGTTTCCTCGTCCTCTGGATGTGGGCCCAATTCGCGTAAGGCTGCCTTGGACTTGCTGTTGGTGGAACTACGTCCCTTTTTGGGTTCGGACAATAATTCTAATGCACGTTCTAGGCTAATTGTCAATACATTGTCAGCAGCTTTAAGGGAACGGTAATCTTTCCCTTCCTTACCCTGGTCATGAACCACATAAGGGCCAAAGCGTCCCAAACTTGCTTGGATTTTGCTGCCTGTCACTGGGTGAACTCCCAATGTCCGGGGTAGTGCCAACAGACCAACAGCCATTTCCAGGGTAACAGTTTCTGGGGTGACACCCTTGAGTAGAGAAGCTTGTTTCGGTTTGGGGTTTTCGTCGGTTTTATCACCCAATTGGACATAAGGCCCATAAGCACCAATTTTCACATAAATCGGTTCGCCAGTTTCGGGATGCCGACCTACCTGGTCAGGACCTGTGATTTTTTGTCGCAGCAAAACCTCTACCTGTTTGGGGTCGAGGTCGGCTGGGGTCAAGTCTTTGGGAATTGAGGCGGTGATTACCCCCTCACCATTTGTAACTTCAATGTAGGGGCCATATTTACCAATACGGACTTTGGCATCTAGATTCTCCAGTTCTACAGTCCTAGCTGTGGTGGCATCAATTTGACTTTCCCGTTCTTTTACCAGGGTTTCCAGCCCTTTTTCTCCTAGATAAAATTTCTGCAAGTAGGGTAGCCATTTCGCTTCACCTGTGGCAATGTCATCAAGGGTTTGCTCCATCTTCGAGGTGAAACTGGGATCAACGATGTCTGGGAAATGTTTTTCCAGCAAGTCGGTGACGGCGAAAGCGGTGAAGGTAGGAATGAGAGCGTTACTCACCAAATGGGCATAACCTTTGTCGATGATGGTGCCAATAATGCTGGCGTAGGTACTGGGACGACCGATACCTTCACTTTCTAAGGTTTTCACCAAAGAAGCTTCGGTGTATCTAGCTGGCGGTTGAGTTTCGTGGCCAACTGCTTCTAAATCTGTACAATTCGGATGATCTCCCACTTTCAGATTGGGCAAAATTACTTCCTGGTCTTCCAGTGCTGCTTCTGGGTCATCTGAACCTTCGACGTAAGCACGTAAATATCCAGGAAATTCAATTCGTTTGCCAGAAGAACGGAATCCAGCATCCTCAACTTGCAATTGCACGCTAATTTGAGTTTGGCGGGAATCAGCCATTTGACAGGCGACAGTCCGCTTCCAAATCAAATCGTAAACGGCAAGTTCTCGACCGCCCAAACCAGTTTCTTGAGGCGTGCGGAAGGTGCTACCGGCTGGACGAATTGCTTCGTGCGCCTCTTGTGCGCCTTTGGATTTGGTGGTGTATTGCCGGGGTTGGGGACTGAGGTATTGTTGACCGTAAAGCTTTTCTACAGAACTCCGAGCCGCTGCGATCGCTTGATCTGACAAATGCACCGAATCTGTCCGCATATAGGTAATATACCCTTGTTCGTACAAATTCTGGGCAACCCGCATCGTGTCACGGGCTGAGAGGCGCAGTTTCCGGTTAGATTCTTGTTGCAGGGTCGAAGTGGTAAACGGTGGCGACGGTTTGCGCGTCACTGGGCGTTCTTCCATCTCGGTAACACTCCAGGTTTTCCCGGTTAGGCGTTCCTTGAGGGCTACGGCTTGGTCTTCGTTGAGCAACAAGACATTGCGACCTGCGGTAATTTGTCCAGTTGTTGCGTCAAAATCACTGCCGTTAGCAACTTTGGTTCCTGCCAATGTTACCAACTGAGCAGCAAAGGGCATTTTTTCCTTTGACAAACTGGCTTTCAAATCCCAGTATGTACCCTCATGGAAAGCCCGGCGTTGGCGTTCTCTAGTGACTAAAAGCCGCACAGCTACAGATTGCACCCGCCCAGCAGATAATCCCCAGGCGATTTTTTTCCATAGCAGAGGAGACAGGGTATAACCCACGAGTCGATCTAAAATCCGCCGCGTTTCTTGAGCGCGAACCAACTGCTCATCGATATTGCGGCAGTTTTTCAGAGCTTTTTTGATCGCCTCTTGGGTAATTTCGTGAAACACCATCCGCTTAGTCGGAACTTTCGGCTTCAGCAATTGGTATAAATGCCAACTAATGCTTTCACCTTCCCGGTCTTCGTCCGTTGCCAGAATCAGTTCATCTACATCTTTAAGGGCTTCTTTAAGCTGGGTGACAATTTTCTTTTTGTCTTTCGGGACAACATATACCGGTTCAAAGTCGGCGTCCACATTTACCCCTAGCTGCGCCCATGTTTCCCCCTTGACGGCAGCAGGAATTTCACTAGCCGACTGGGGTAAGTCACGCACATGACCCATAGACGCTTCCACCCGATAGCCTGCTGGCAGGTAGTTGCGAATGGTACGAGCTTTGGTTGGAGATTCGACGATGACGAGGGTTGACATGGAAATTTCAATAAAAAGAATAGCTACTAAGCTAAACAGTCAAATTGAGGTAATTTTTGCAAATTGTCAAGATAAAAGGTCGTGCTTAGGGCGGTGATTTAATCCTCACATAAACTGTCTGCTTGGGAGAAAATCCCCTGAACTTGTGGCCCAGTCTGTCCCAAAGGATAGAGAAGGCGACGCTGGGTGTGAATTTCCAGCTATTTCAATCTTTAACTTATCTAACGCATAATTGGCGACTACAGTTTTAAAATTTGGGGAATTGGGAATGGGGAATAGAAGCAGGGGAAG
>NZ_JAAGOG010000267.1:0-9048 GCF_010747425.1 Nostoc sp. UIC 10630 | reverse complement strand
CTGTGAATATCTGCTTGTGAGTCAAACTGAACCCTACATTGAGCAATATCACAATTTGGATCGTAACAGTAACGATCACTGGCTATGGCAAGTTCACTCTCACCTTGAGCGGACGATTGTTCTGCACAGTTGAAACAACGTGGAAATTCCCTTGACTAAAATCTATCGTCGGATTCATTTTTAAGGCTGCTTAACTCTCTAACAATAATACTGACAGAAATTTTCATGAATCAATCTATCAATCATATTAAATTACTTCTCAATTATGACTTTTGAGTAATGAATCTTTATTATTAACTCTATCCTCTGGAAAAGATTAGTGAGACTCGTTACCAAAAGAAGCACTTCCAAGGAAGCTAGAAAAAGTAACTAGCATCCAACCGAAACAAATATGTTTTTGGGTTTGCCAATCGTATCTGTCTTCTATTGTCGGGATTGTTTTAGCTTCAAGGATTTCTAATCCCCAATAGCCTAATGCACTGATGCCAAACAACATAGCGCTGACGATAGATAATTTAGCGATGACTTTGAGAATGCAATTGCTTAAAGTAAGCGGTGTTTGAAAGGATTGTCTGTGACGATGATGGATAGCTAGTTCACTTGGAGCTACAACCAAAACACGTCTTGGTTTTTGTTGAGTGAGTTGGCAGACAACTTGTTTATTATCAGTCATGGGTCAAACCAAAGCCTGTTGGTTGTAACTAGATTAGTTTCAGTAATTATATTGTAAACTTTCGTCAGGTGAATGTGGTTAAATTTACATAAATTTTCCCCATTCAGAAAAAATATTCTAATGGTTAAGCGATGTCATACGAAAAAAACCAGAGGATAAACAAGCAATTAAGCTGAAAGTCAGTTAGAAATATCCCCCAGTGCGGCGGTATGGGCTGGGGGATACACTTAATCAATCTGCATCGCTGTAGTAAATCGGCTGCAATACTTTCCGACAAGCTAATTTACAAATGTCGCCAGAAGTTCTTACTGATAGTCTTGAGACTGACTACATTGAGTTCTGTTGCGGCTTCAGGGGCATCCACCGCAACTGCTTGTGGTGCAGGAGTCGCTAACAGAGAATTGAGTAATTCCATTTGATAATCGATATCTTCTACTGAGCGATATACCCTGTATGGTTCAATTTGCATACCTAAAGGTGTTGGGACAATCTTCAGATATTGATTTAGGGCATTAATATAAGCAACTGAAAAATTTCTCTGCTCTACATAAGGACGAATAATCTCTAGTAATTCAATCGCTCTGTTGATTTCAGAAACTTCACAATTACTGTCGATTTGTGACTGACTTCTTCTGTAGCCTTTCATCATCTTTTCGGCTACCAGATTGTTGAATTTGCTAACCGCTCTCTGATGATTAGCTAATGTGTGGACTTTGGTTTGCGCTTGATAACCGACTCTGCCCCACTGTACTGTTAAGTTACTATCTTCGACTTTCGCAGACCAGAATTTATTGCTGTTTCGGATAGTATCAACAAAGACTAAGTAGATTTCCATGTTTCTTACGCTGTCAATTCACGGCTTGACGGGCATTGCCCCATCGAATTTGATGCTGTAAAGCTTCAAGTATCGTTTCTGCTTCCAGAGTTGTTAGTCCATTTAAAACAGAGCAGATATTATACCAATTCTCTTTGATAAAGCCGGGATCTGACAGTACATCTTCTAATGCCATTTCTACAGTATATTTATCTGAATTACTATGTTCTTGCATGAAGACATAGCTAGCCAGCGCCATCCGAAGTAAGAGTTTATCTTCTCTGTCTAACTTTTCCAAATACACACCATATTTATCAACCAGTTGGTCAATGATAGGAGTCTGCCCGTAATAAGTAACTAAGTCTGTCGTCATGTTTCTTCGCCTTATTAACTATGTTAATTGGTTGCTCTCAATTGCTGAAAGAGCGATCGCCTCATAGAATCAGGAGGCAATCGCTTTCTCATCAGTTCATATTCCGAAACTTAGCAGCACGCAAAGACTGAGTTTTCGCTGCAACCACAGGGCTACTAGCCCGTCGTGCGGTGGATGCCCAGGATTGCATTCGTTCGACTGCCGCAGCGTCCTGAATCGCAAGCGGGGTAATCGTTTGACGACAGGCTTCGAGGTCAGCAAGTGTTACCTGCTGCGGTCTATCCTCATCGAATGCCAGCAGAGCAGCTTCCGAAGCGAGGGTTTCCAGTTCTGCCCCTGAAAATTTCGCGGTGTTGGCAGCGATCGCTTCGAGGTACTCCGATTCCAAATGAATACCGAATCGCTCTAGGTGAATCCCCAAAATCTGTACCCGTTCTGGCTCAGTGGGCAGATCAACAAAGAAAGCCTCATCAAACCTACCTTTGCGTTTAAACTCACTTGGTAGTGCTGATGGATCATTGCAAGTAGCTACAATAAATACCCCAGCAGTACACTCACTCATGAACGTAAGCAAAGTTCCAAGAATCCTTTGACTAACACCTGAAGTATCGCCCTGACCTGAAAGCGCCTTTTCCACCTCATCAATAAACAAGACACAAGGTGCGATCGCGGATGCTGTTTTCAGTGCGCGTTTAACATTACCTTCGGATTCGCCAACTAGTGAACCTAGAAGGGACGCAATATCGAGTTGCAGAAGTGGCAAATTGAGTATACTAGCAATGTTTTTGGCGCAGTGACTTTTACCCGTTCCGGGTGGGCCAGCCAGCAATACACCTTTTGGTTGGGGTAACGAAAGACTTCGCGCCTCTTGCGTGAACAGCCGCCGCCGCCTCATCAACCACTCGCGCAGTAGATCCAAACCGCCGAATGCGATTGTCGCAGGTTTGCCCAACTCGATACCCATTTGAGAGAGTAGCCGAGTTTTGTACTCGACGGCTTTGGGGATGAAATCAGCGCCAACGACGACACCATCATTAGTTAAGTTTTCTTTGACTGTTAACCGAAGGAAGTCGCTAATCTCCTCCAGGGTTAAACCCAGGGCAGCACGAGAAAGAGTTTCTTTTTCAGCATTTTCTAGAGAAATAGTGAAAGTCAATTCCTGTTCAATAGCTGACTGTTGTAGGTCATGCAAATAAGAATTGATATGAAGTAGTATTTGCTCAACTCCCGGTAGAGGAATTTCACAATAAGGGATTAAGCGTACAAGTGACTCGTGTAATTGAATGTTTTGACCCAGCAGCACAATGCGTTTATCAGTCGGTTTGAGACGATGGTAGAGATTTTTTACCTTGCTAATAACCTCCCAAGATAATGAAGGCGAATTCTTACCAATAAACGAGTGAATATCACCTAAGATAAAGATTCCATCAGCACTAAAGTTAGCAATGTAGTCGAATACGAATAGTAGTGGATCAGCCTGTGCTGGTCTTTTGTACTCTGCAACTGGCTTAAACACCAAACCACCATCCGACGCAATCAGGCATTGTTCGAGACTGGACACACCCAGATTCCAGAAGAATACTGGACTTGATAGCTTGCTCGATGCCTCTGTAGTCAACCACTGAATAATCGTCGCTTCATCGGGTGACAGGACATCAACCGCAGCAATGGGGATTTGTGAATCGAGTGTGGAGAGCAGATTTGAGAGTTTCATGTCAATTATTCAAATATTTCACTTATGAAATGGCGAAGCCTTTATGATCAGCAGTTACCAGCCAAGTTAAGACTGGTAACTGATGACTGATTACTGACGCAAGCGTATTTGACTACTGTTCGTAGTGCGAAGCTGTAGTGCTGATTCTTCTTTGAAAATGCGATCGCCCTCCACAACACCCAATGCCTCTTCAAACGGTTGGGTTGCTGACAAACAACTCAAACCCTCGAACCCCTCCGCTTCCACTCGAACTTCACCTGTAGCATTGTCGAAATGAATCAGTATTGAACGTTCCATATTTATCTCCGTGCAAATTGTTGAACTTCCTGATGTCCGGCAAAAGTCAGCCGTAGAGTTTGCACACTTCCGCTAGTTGATTCAGCGATCGCACATTCACCAAATTTTTCTTGTAACTCGGCGGCTTTAGCGCGAACCATCCGTTGTCCATAAGCCAGCATTAGTTTATTGCTGAAAAAGTCTTTGCCCAGCTTCGGAACTGTCTCGTAACTATCGTGTATCACATCGTACAGACCGCTTGGTTGATTCCACTTGAATCCGATGTCTGCACGGGCTTTTATGGTGCGACCAGATACGATGATTTCAGCACTTTGTCCTTGTGAACCGCCATAGTATCCTTTTAGTGGCTGTGCTGTTTCGTGAACTTGCGGATTCAGTTTCAAGTCTTGTAAAGCTTGTACTAGACATTCAAGGGATACAAGCTTGGTTTTAACTGTTGAGAAATGCGACATTTTTGGCTCCAAGGCTTTCAAATTGGTTTGAGAAATAGTACGGGTGCTATATCCTTTTTGGGTTATTCTGGAAACTACGTATTAAATCCATTGGGATCAGTCTTGAGCGAATTCACCCTCGCCCAAGACTGTTTTTTACCGGAACTTAAACGACATCACGGTAGCTTTCGATAAACCCACCTCACCAGTTGCTAGCTCTTGGAGATTGCGCTGTTCGTCTAACAACTTGATCCGAATTTCTTCCATCTTTTGCTGCAATTGACTGCGTGTATCTGAACCCAGATTCTTAGACTCAATCGCTGGATCATTAACAATAGAGTCCAAGTGCGCCATCATCGCCTCCAAGCTACTGCCAGCCTCCGGTGAAGCGTTTGCTAGTAGCACTTGAACCTTCATCAGATGACGCTCCATTTTCCTTTTAAACTGTATGGGTTTCCTCCCTGGTTCCCAATCAGCCAACTCTTCAAGCAACTGTGCGGCGAGTTGTTCACCGCCAGCTAGAGCAGATTCCCGTAGCCTTTGCTCCAGATTTTGGTCATACTGCTGAATGAACTTGGTAATCTGGTCTAGACATTCGGCTTGCTGCTGGTTCAGTTGTTCGGACAATGCCGGGATAATCACCGGGCGACCAATAATGACTTGCAAATAGTCTTCGAGATCGGTCAGAGTCGGAAATGCTCTTAACAAGTTGGCTTTGACTGACTCTTGCTTATCCTGTGCTAATTCCCAAGTGTTAAGTGAGAGGAACTGGTCAATTCGCTCTTGATAATCAAGAAGTCCTGCTTCGTAATCAGCTTTTAATTGATTGCGTAAACCAGGGGCAATATTATCTCTGATATTAAGCAGTTGATTCCAAACGAGTGGAGCTAAATCAATTGGACAAATCCAATCACCAGTATCACTACTCATCCATTCTTGAACCGAAGCAATCTCTTGACGCAATTGGGCAGCAGCTTCATCAAGCTTCTTGAATACCTTAATACCACGCAAACCAACTTCGGAATTAGTAACTTTAACGAGGTCTGATTCAATTTCAGAAACTTCAGCTTGTAGTACATCTGTCCATTTAGGAGCAGCCGATTTTGTACTTTTCTTCAACTGGATACGAAATCTAATGCGGGTTTTATTTAACTGTGAGAAATTGTGGCGCTCGACTACTGCATCAGTCAGGAAATTTGCAGCAATAGGGTTGTCAATTGCTTGTACCATGATTATTGACCTCAATCATTATTTTTCACTTTCGATTAAGCGAAGCTTTCTTTGTGGTGATTTCTCAAGAGAGCGAATGTCTGTAGTAGCTCTATAGATTACTTTTTTAGAGCTATTTTGTAGGCGAATATGTCTTTTAATGACTGGTGGTTTATGTATGGACATGGCTTAAAATAGCTGAAGTTGTTGTGAATTATCCTGCGCCACAGGCTTTTTATAAACCATACCTTCGACTTCATAACAGCGAGTCATGAGTTTGTTTCGGTTTAGCCGAAAGCTGGCTTTTTTCCTTTGATTTGGCAGAGGTAGAAACAAATACTGTGGATGTTGGATAGTACCTGCATCGCCTAAGTATCGACAATGTGTACCATTAATTTGGTAAACTTTTGATGAGCTTAAGAGTGTCGCGTCATACACTTTAATCAAATTTGTTTCCATCTGATTAGTATTAAACTAGAGTGTGTGATAATCTTTTGTGGAATCGATTTTTCTCTCCAGTCAGACTGATTGAATCTGACTAGAGAGTTTTTCACGCATAACCTGATTCTTTTTTTCGTCAAGCGGCAACTTTTTGTTTATTCGGTTTAGACAATCTAGAACCGCTCCCAGAAGTACGTTTAGTTGTTGAAATAGGTGGGTTAACTTGACCGAATGGGGTCTGAATCTTTAGGTCAGCCTTTAGCTCGGATTGCAGTAATACAAGCTGAGTCAAATAGTAATCAACCTCTTCTAAAATCTCAGCTTCTACTTCTGACGGTGAGAGCGGCGTAATCTGATCTGATTCCAGATATTTAACTTCTTCGGTATGGCGAGAAGTCATGACAATATAGCGATAGCCACTACCGCAATTCTCAGCTAATACGCTATCGTGTGGTAATACTTCAATACCAATGACTTTGCCTTGTTTAGTCCGTTGCCCAACATTAAACTTTGGGATTCCGTAGCCTCGTGGAAGTGTGATTGTTGGTTGCATTTTTGTTACCTTTGAGTTGAATAAATTAGGCATTAGAGGCAAAGAATTTTTACAGATAGAAATGCTCAAAGATTTGATTGAGTTTTTCCTTTAATTCATCTGACAGAGCATTAAAATCAAACTCGTCTGATTCCCAAACTTGATCCAAGCTTGTAGATTCATCAATAATGTTTGCAATCAAACAAGATTGATCGTCGTAGTTCCAGCCATTTGCTAAAAGCCACGGCAGAATCCCTTTAGATTGCAATAATTTCTCAATGTCGAATGAGTCAGAAAACTGCTGTAAGTTTTCGATACTGGGGTGAACGATTGTTGTTGTCATTTCTTGTTATTGGCGGACTAGTAGACAGCATGTATTAGCTGTAGACAAAGCTTGAGCAACTTCTAATTACAGTTACCCAAACTCTGTTTACAACGAGTTAAAACGCTATCTCATTCGCAGCTTTCGCTACAGCTAAAGCCTGTTTACTGACCTCTCGCCACTCTGTTTGCTCGTTGTAAGATGCCATCACTAATTCCGACTCTACCCATACGCGACAGAACAACACATTTTCATCTGTCGTACCAGGGTGCGGCTGTAGTGTGATGGGAGAATACAATTGTTCTGGGGTCAAAGTTGCGATCGCCGCAAGTATGCACTTTGAAAAATGGGTATCGTAGCCTGATTCTAAGATATATGTCCGGTCTGCTTGTATAGTTATTAGTAACTTGCAGGTTTCTTTTTTGCGGCGTTCTGTATTCTCAAACCGCAGTTCTTTAAGATATCCAGTTAAGGCAGTTTGAGGGACATCACTCGGTTCACCATTTAGTGTGTACCATAGCCCTCCGTGCTGGCGATTACAATATATCTTGCAATTGCCAGCTTCACTGTGCAATCCTAATTTCGGCTTATTGATTGCTGCGACTAACTGCTTGAGCAATTCTTCCTGGCGCATCAAAGCAGCAAGTAAATCTGATGTTTCTTGAGGGTTCATTGTTCAATACCAATACATCTCACTTTCGCATTGGCGAAGCCATTGACTTCTCAAATCAGCAGGCGCGACCGATGTAGATTTCGGTCACGCCTACTGATTTTCTTACGCCGCCATTCCCTCTATCCGTGCCAAGTCGGAGTCTGTGAATTTACCGCAATCAAGAGGCTCGTCTGAGGATGGCTAATATTCCCGTAGCTGTTCCTATCATTAGCCGTTAGTCGATCAAACGGCTTATCCAGCAGTCCCTTACAAGATGGTTGCGTCAGTTCTACTATCGACAATACCCACACCGCATCAAATGCAGAATCACACGGAATTTTCTGCTGATGCACTGAAGTTGCCCGAATAACCCACCATCTGCTGTTAGTACAGCCTACTTCGCCAAGCTTTCGATCGTGGTCGTAGATACCATCGTTTAGGATTTCAAACCCGTACTTTTCGCATTCATCAGCAATCTGTACCATGATTTCGTTCCCCGTTGTAGCGACTGGGGTTTCTTCTTCTTGTATGGGCAGTGTTCCGCGCTGGTAATGCCATGTGATGTAGCTATGGCATCTTTTAAAAGTGTTCGCGCGATGGATCTCCTCACCATTGACCATTACTATCCAAGGTTGCGTTAGGTCATCGTCATGGGTAATCCTAGATACGAGTTTTTGACCTGCATAGAATTCGTGGTCTTCAAACGAAATCTCTACTGATCTCAGTTCTTCAACTGGTTTAACGCAAGAGGTTACAGTTGTTGTTGTTTGTGGCATAATTTTAAGATTCCTTATGGATAGAAAGGCGATCGCAGTGTTTCTCAGGCAAGCGATCGCCTTTTGATTTACATGAACAACGTTGTGCTTGCACAACGCTCAATCTAGAATTGGCGAAGCCTCATAAAATAATTCCAAGGCAAAGCGTATCAGATGGTGTCAAAACAGCAGACAGCACAAAGCTGTAGGAAGATATTGGGGTGTTACCGTGTCTTCTGTACAGCCGCGTGGTAACAATTGAAAAGGCGATTGAGGAGTTCACAATCGCCTTTGTTCTGCAAAGATTGAAGTTTTTTACAACCAGTTTTAAGACTTGGTAGGTATTAAACTCAACGAGATTGTCACCAATCCCGTTGGTCTTCAAAACCGTGCGTAAAAGTTTCCCGTTACACGGCTCCTCAACAGATTGATGCTTGTCATGCATACCTGCTACCGTCTAAGGTAGTTTTCTCATCGTGGCAATGTCGGTGTAGAAGTTGTAAATTTTTATAGTCATTCAAACCTCCTTTCGATTTAGGAATGATATGGTCAACCTCCATCACATCGTCTTCTCTAAAGTGCAATTCGCAATGAGTACATTTCCCTTTTTGCTTTTTGAGTAAGGTGGTTACTTTTCTTGGCATTAAAGGATTCTTACCCATTCTTTCGCTCCAATAAACCAGATTTCCATCAAATGGAGAGTTTGTTCCCTTTACCTTGATATGCCTAACAATTTCTGTTTTGGCGTGTTTAAGTAGGGTTACTCCAGATTTTGTCATGAAAACCCAGTTATCTCCCCCTATCGTTCCCCAATATTTCTTATTAACCCATTTTA
>NZ_JAAGOG010000266.1:0-9133 GCF_010747425.1 Nostoc sp. UIC 10630 | reverse complement strand
GATGCAGCATCACACAGTTCATCAATCCAAGCACCATCAATTCTGATGTACTCAGGATAATTAGCTGCGATCGCTTGAAGAACTTTCATCGCACCCGGATTAATCACCGACTGCACCGACTCTTCATCGATGTCAGCAATATCGGGATTGGGAATACCAGTCGGTGAAGGTGATTGTTGTGCTGCTGGTTCTGGGAGCGTAACCAGACCTTGCAACTGATATTCAGCTATCCACCGGGGGCGCTCTTGCACTGGTAGCCGATTCACATAGTCAGCAACTCTGCGTTTGGCTGCGATCGCAGTCGTAACATAATCATAAACAGCCTCACCTTGTAAATGCTGTTTGAGTGCTTTTAAGTCAGCTTCTAGCAAAGACTGGTAAACTTTTTCCTTACTTTCGCTGATTTGGGCGGATACCCCAAATAAGCCAGCACTGACTGTTCCAGCACCAAGTAGCATCCCGGTTGTTATTCGGTCAGTATTTAAGAAAAAAGGAGCAGACAGACATAACACTGCACTCGCTCCTAAAGAACATAAAATACTCCGTTCTGCATGAATGACGCTACTGGCAGTTAGACGTTGTAATTCAAATGGCATAAACTTATCTCACCCCCAAGGCAACACCGGCTGCAACTAAAGTCAAGAAGACAAACAGGAATATTACTCCAGGCATTAACCCAATGGTGAAAGTTTTGCGGTTGAAACCGAATCCTTTAACGACTAAGCCAGCAAAGTTGAATAACCCCAGAACTATGCAGCAGATGGAGATTATGCCAATAAACCAAAGAATGTACTTACTAACGGGGCTGGCAACGGATAAATAACCCATAAACATTGATAGCCCAACCCCACACACTGCATATCCTATATGAGAGAGCTTGATTTGCATAACCTAAAATCTGAATGAATCACCCACTTCATCAAACGCTTTCTCATATCCCCCCAACTGGCGCTGCTGTTCCTGGGAACCAAAGGCATGACGGATCACTGCCTCCCCATGTAATCCCCTGGTTCGCTGCAAATCTTCCTCAACCTTCATGGCTTCTTGGGAATATGCTAATTGGTTTTTATACATCTCTGCCAAGGATTGCAACTGCTTGAGCCTGTGCCGGGAAAATTTAGTGTGCAACCACTTCTGTGCTTTTAGAGTGCCAGCCACTTCTGCTTCATCAAGAACCTGCTTTGCTGTAGTGTAAGCTGGCAATGTGTAGCGATCGCGGATTGATGAAGGTAAATTACCCTCAATTTGGGT
Source organism: Nostoc sp. UIC 10630 (assembly GCF_010747425.1). Taxonomy (NCBI): domain Bacteria; kingdom Bacillati; phylum Cyanobacteriota; class Cyanophyceae; order Nostocales; family Nostocaceae; genus Nostoc; species Nostoc sp. UIC 10630. The sequence continues at coordinate 7,882 of NZ_JAAGOG010000266.1, read as the reverse complement.
AGCATCCCCAACCCTTAAATCTGTTGATACCACTCCATCACCTTTACCGCCGAATAAACCAGGAAGCCATTTACCTAACATTGCTATAACTCTCCTGAACTTGTTGAACTTGTGAGCCGATATATCGGGTTATGCCATATATCCCCATGAATGAAAACATCAATACTGTTATTGCTGCGATCGCAGTTTGAGCCATCATTCCCCGTTGCATCAATTCCTCAATCTGTCTATTGGAATGCGATCGCGCCTTTGACTCATCAATAATTTGCTGGACGACTAGGAATTCTTCTGTTGTCAGGTTTTCTAGTGTTAAGCCGGACAGACTCAACTCTCCGTCCTTCTTCAGGTGAATATTTAATTGTTTGTGACGAGTCTGCTCTTGTTGCTCCATATATTGCCACGCCCAAAACAAGGGTCAATAGCAGCAGATTGAGTACTGCTGCTACCAAGATGAATTTATTCGGTCGCATCTGCATTGCTAGCAGAGAGATAGAGCGATGTAATCTCCTGACCGAACCGAAAAAAGGCTTCTGGTTCTCCCTGGAATTCTTTGGCGAACTGTGCTACTTCCGCTAGATACTCGTTAGACACATTAGCTAAAGTCTCGATTGTTTCAACTGCCTCCTTGTGGGCAAACTCGCGTGTCCCTTGGGTAATTGCAGAATTAAATGACTGTATTTCTGCTAACGACTGCTTGGCCTGATTGGCAAGTGAAGTTTTATAATCACTCATGCTCTGTTGAGCTTTATTGGTTTTGGCAGTACGTTTGGTAGTTTTAGCTGTTTTACCATTGCTAGAAACAATTAAATTACTAGCTTTTTTGAGTGCCACAAGTTCGTCAGAGATGGCAATAATTTCTGCCTCAGTAATTGCATCGGGATCTACGCTTTTCTTTTGCAAGTACAAGCGTAGTTCTTCAGAACTCATTTCGATTCCATTAGCAATGAGAAGTTCTTGTAAATCGTTCATGAAGTGGCTCCTATTGATTTAGGTTGACGAAATTTGAATTTAGTTTGAGAAGCAATTTTTTTGACCCATTGCTGAATTTCAAATTCGGTGTAAATCTTATCTACAGAAAATGGCACTCCAATTTCTTGACCCCATCTGTAAATTGTCGGTTTTGATGGTCGCGGTTCTAGTCTTTGTAATGCTTCAAAGAGTTGAGCGCCGTTGCATGACAATTGTGGCAAGTTTGAACAAATAAATTCGTAGCGTTGAACATCTGATAATCGAATGGTGCGATTGGGATTTAAAAGCTTTAGTTGAGCATAAGCTCTTACCAGCAGAATTACCCCAGCTTTGGCACTGGTGGTATCAGATATTTCTAATCGACGAAGAATTCTTGGCCAAGTGTAATCACTAACTTGACCAACAATTTTTTCATATTCGTTCCTCAGAATTGTTCCTGCCATAGAAACAGCCGTAACATCTTTGCAATTCTAGATTAGCATAAATACCTCATCTATAACCCTATACATAAGGTATTGTGTTGAAGAAATTCTCGGCAAAAACATAGAACTATAGGGGTAAAGTTAGGTAAGCGTTATTGTCGAGGAGAAAATGCCTAAGAAAACTACACCAAAAATGGTTCAGACCGCAGTTTCTATTCCAGAGCCGTTGTATGAAGCAGCAAAACGGATTCAAGCAATGGAGGGCTGGAATGAGTCAGAAATGCATCGCGTCTTTTGGGAAAAAGGATTTGCGCTTCACCTTCAAGGAACTCTTGCCCGTTACCAGTTGGGTTTGATTCCTGAAGCACAAAGTACGACGGATTCAGAGAGTGCAGGGGATAGGGTATAGGGAATCCACGTTTTAAGACGTGAGATTTGAATTGAGGACGCAATGTAAGCCGCGTAAAATGTAACACTATTGATAATAGTGTTACATCTGTCTTTTTGCGGTAGTTCCGTCGGTGCTTTTAATGCCAGCTTTGACGCTGATATCTAGAGTTGCTGTTCTTGCCGGACAGAACACACACCCAAAGCAGGAAATTGCACCGAAAGGAGAAATTACCATGACCTTTCCAATGACACCCATTATTACCGCCTTTGAACGGTCGCCTGATGGTGGCAAGGGGCTAGCGGGTGACATGCGCGTTCGCTGGGCGCTCGAAGAAGTGGGTCAACCTTACAACGTTCGTCTTGTTTCGTTCAGTGAGATGAAGCAACCCGCGCACCGTGCGCTTCATCCTTTCGGGCAAATTCCAACCTATGAAGAAGGTGATCTCGCCCTGTTCGAGTCGGGGGCGATCGTGTTCCATATCGCAAAGCGCCATACAGGGCTGTTGCCAGACGATGCCAATAGTCGAGCGCGAGCGATCGCATGGATGTTTGCCGCACTTAACACGATGGAGCCGCCAATCGTTGATTGGGAAATGGCCACGTACTTAGAGCGCGATCAGCCTTGGTACGAGCAGCGCCTGCGTGTCGTCGAAGGTCTTAGAGATGCCGACTGGCTCGATGGTGCATTCAGCGCAGGCGACCTGATGATGGTGGAAGTGCTTCTCAGGTTGAAAGAATCGGGTATGCTCAACGACTATCCGAATCTCTCTACCTATGTCACCCGTGGCGAAACGCGGCCCGCCTTCAAGCGTGCTTTCGCCGAGCAATTAGCGGTTTTCACGCGTCAGCAACCGACTGGCTGACTAGCGCAAAAAATAGATTTGACAGTCTTGACTAAGCTGTATGATCTCCTGCTAATACCAGTTGTCCTGTTCGTGGCAGCTGTGTCATGTACAATTGCATCCATCAGGGGTTGAGCAGAGATACAAGTAATTTTAGGCAAGATGGTCTGAAAAAGCTTCTCCCATATAGCTTTCACCATTTTTAATAGTTCCGCCTGAATTGAGCCGGGAAAAAATTTGCCCAAGCATCATCTTTAGATAATAGGGAACAGTGTTTTCAGTCTCCCAGCGATGAGCCAATTCCAGATGCTGAATAATTTCGTAACTGACGATAGCATGATACAAAGCAGCCAAAGGCTGTGTTGTTTGAAATATAGAAGTTAGTTGTTTCATTGGCAAGTACACTGTCCAAGGCTCCAAATAAGCATCCCGTAGACGCGCTTGTACATTTACTACATTAGGAAGTTTTTGTGCAATATCAAACAGAAAGAATCCTGCATCGAAAAACGGATGAGAAACTGCACTATCAGACCAATCGAAATAAATATTGCTTTGTTGCGCGTCAATCACATTTTGACAATAAAAATCTCCATGTACTAAGGTTTGAGGTACACCACAAGTTTCCAAAACTTCACACCATGACAGCAGTTGAGGTATGAGAGTGCGTAACTTCTCCAAGTCTAACTGTTCGAGAAATGAATCATTCTGGGGGAGCAGTAACGCAGCATCATCTGCAAATAACGGTTCTATTCTTTGAGCAAGCTGATTGATTCGTCGGTCAGGAAAACCAACATCTAGTAACTGATCAACCTGATTCGCCATCTGAACTTGAATTTCAGCATATCGCCGTAGTGCTACCTCCCATCGAGAAACATCAACCGCTTGACCCAAATGCTGACCCTCAAACTCTCTCATCAACATCCATTGTTGTTCTGTATTTACAGCGATTAGTTTAGGCAAGTAATCGGGATAAAGTTGAGACAGAAAATCAGTGAAGGTAGCTTCTGTGCCAAAAATCCCATACGCAGCCTTCAAATAAAGTGTTCCATCTGTTGTTCTGACACGCAACAAACAAGAGCGAGTTTGAGATTTAACTTGCTCAATCGGAGTAGTTGCACTCAAACTTAAAGTCTCAAGTTGCCGATTAATCCAAATTGACGCTCTATCAAACCAGCCCAATTTTGCCCAAGGTACGCGCATTTCTGGAATAGAATTACTTTGAATTTCAGCAAACCAGGAATTAAGAATCTGATAAAGCTTGGGAATTACAATTAAGCGGTCTAACTCATTCGACTTCACCCAATGAGCATGTGTAGGTAGTATCCAATCCAAAGAATGATTTTCCATTGCATACACCCTGCACCCAGTATTTGTATCTGAATAGTAGTCCTCATAAAAACAGCGCAGAGTCGTAACATTTAATCCAAGTTGATCATTCATGGTTTTATTGATGTGACTTACCATGCCGAAATGATGCTCATAAGGCACAAAACTTGGTAATGACCAGCCATCCTCTCCAGCCAGCAGCAACACCTGTAACTCAGTGGGATGGGGAATGATGCAGTAGTAGTCAAAATGGACATTCGGGTAGTGAACAACAGCTACTTGGCTCATAACTTGGTACTCCTCTTTTATCAATTCACAGCAATGACATAAGAGAAGCCTTATAACTCCATATAGAAATGCTCCGTCCAATCCTTGCAAGGGACAGATACAATTTCTCTAGCATTTATTTCGTTCTAAAGGGAGTTACAAGGCGTTGCTAACGAATAAACATAAGTACCAAATTCCCAAAATTTAGCGATTGCTCAATTGTAGAGCCTTTTACTAAAATTCTAGAATATCTTGAAGCCCAATACTGCTCGGTATTTACGCTTATCAAATATCATGGTCAATCTGTTATTTTTCCCTAAATCTCAGCATTGACCAAAACGTGGTCAGTTCTGTTGAACTGACCGCTTTTTTTCACCATCTAGTTTAAACTCCAGTAAAAAGCAAGCAGACCATGAGACTCTGCTCGACCTCAAACACGTTAGTATCAAGGCTTTGGGACACGCGGATGATTTCGATGAGGCTCAAAACCATAGTAATGCCGTGAAAATAACTGTCTCATGATCTGCTCAATCCCTTGCCCTGACTGATTCCGCGCCTCTATGAGAAAGAAAATTCATTTTTTTGAATTTTGCAGAAAACCCCGGTTTTTGGCTCTTTTACTTAAAGTGGGTTTTTCCATTTGTCCTGTGGTCATTTTTGAAGTCTGACCCTGTTTGACTAGCACCGAACGCAAGTACTGCCGACAAGCTGCTTCTCCCCGACAAATCAGAATCCGCAGCGCCTGTATTTCCTGTATTGGAGAAATACAAATTTCAGCGATCGCGGCAATCAGATTCTGTTGCTTCTGCACATAATCTTGATGCTGCTGCTCTAACACAGCAATTTTGGAGTTCAACTGTTGTATCTCTCGCAATGCTCGTGTCAAGGATGATTCTTTGTTTTGAGAGCGATTATCTAAAGTTAATGTCATTTTATTTACTCCTCTAAAGATTTTTTAAATGTTTGCCAATCGGGGCATTTATCACCTTGCCGGCCTTTGGGATGAACAGCGCAATTGAAAAGTACACCGTTGTAAACAACCCCGTGGAAATGCTTGCAACCTCGGCAGGGAGTGGGAACAGCTCTAGGTTTTAGCGATTCTTCAAATTGCGCTGCCTCAATCCGACTACCGATAAACATGGTTAATCCAGTTCCCATCATGCTGAAACACAAAGCCAACCTAGCGCTTATATTGGGATGATTTGCTTTTGCTTGCCACAGAAATACAATGCCACTGACAACAGTGGAAAGTGCGAAAGTGGTAATAGCAGATTTAAGAATCAATTGCTTTGTGTTCATATTGATTAGAGCGAGTTTTGGAAATATCATGTACTGAACCGAAATCAATGAGGGCTTAATTTGACTCAGTTAGTTGCTTGGTGCTGGCGAACTTCTCATGATCTGAGCAAGTATCACCTTCTACCCCATGTGGATGAATCGCACAAACGAACTTTACTTTCCCATATTCAATACCATGAAAATTCCGGCATCCTTTGCAAGCCTTTGGTTTCGCTTTGAGTCTTTCCTCTAAAGTTATGTCGATTTGTTCTTCAATTTAAGTTTTCAACAGACGATCTAGAGCTATTGTTTGCAATCCAACTCCCCCTAGCATCAGAGACAAGCCATAAATCCAACTTTTTGCACCCTCTTCCGCAATTGCTCCTTTAACACCGATAATGATGCCGATCGCCATTGCCGTTGCTCCTGATGCTGCGACAAAAACATTTAAATATTTAAGCTTTGACATTGGTTTTTCTCTCTATTGTCGAACAAAATAAAATTCTGTACAACTGAACGATTTGACTTGCTTCTTTATATGAAAATCATCGGCATTTCGGCGGTTCATGCTTCGTAATAAAGCCCCAAAGTCGTAAATCGTTACTGTTGCATTGAGTTTTGATTTGGTTAACTTGATTTCCATCGTTGTTTATCTCCCTAAAATTTATCCCGTTGAATACTGAAACTTGCTCCGACTAAAGAACTTCCTAAGAAAGCGGAAAAACTGACCAGCATTGCACCCAAGCAGATATTTTTCTGTTGCTCCCAACCAGAGATAATTATGTTGGGTTCAGCATTTATTTCAATAATCTCCAGTCCCCAAGAAGCCATTGCTCCTACTCCCGCAAATCCGGTAAAAAGTAAAGATACAATTGCAGTTGTTTCTATGGTGCGATCAAGAATAATTCTGGGGTTGAATCTTTTTCGAGTCCGGCGTAGAACTAATTTATTACGGCTATTTGAAGGTAAAGATGATTGATGAGTTACTTTCTGGGTTTTCATTTTGCTTCGTCTAACTCCACAAAAAATCCTGCACCTGTATTTGTCACTTTTACCAGCTTGCGATTAACTAATGTTTGTATGACACAGAGACTAAACCTGATAGCAAATAATCGTGCGCTACCACCACAACTACGGAGGTATTGTAGGCATAGTGAGGACTGGTCAGTAGAGGTGGGGTAAGTTGATTTTCTTGGCATAATATTGGCTATAACTCTATGATTTCTAAATGATGTGCATTGAAAAAAATCCTTGACTTGGCGGCATATCTGGGAAATGAACTTTCCTTTAGAGGATCTCACGGACTTGAATTTATGGAAGTAGCAGATATCTGATAAAATTCATTCATGTTTGATAACACCTGCAAATTTATTGCTGAGATGTATTCTCCTGATTTCGCTACTTGGTTGTTAGGAGAACCTATTACTTTGACTAAATTAAGTCCTACAGAATTGTCTTTAGAACCTATTCGTGCTGATGCCTTAATATTGCTGCAATCGGATGAAGTTGTTCTCCACATTGAATTTCAGACCAAACCTGATGACGATATGCCGTTTAGGATGGCTGATTATCGTTTAAGGGTGTATCGCGGTTTTCCCAAGAAGCGAATGCACCAAGTCGTAATTTACTTAGATAAAACTGAATCGGAGAAGGTGTATCAAACTACTTTTATTGCTGGAAGTTTACAACATGAATTTTCAGTGATTCGTTTGTGGGAGCAACCGCCAGAGATCTTTTTGGCAGCACCAGGATTACTGCCGTTTGCGGTTTTGAGTGCTACTGAGAACAAAGTTGCTACATTACAACAGTCATCTGCGGCTGTTGACAAAATTGCTGACAGGCGGAAACAAAGTAATATTGCTGCTGCCTCTGCAATTCTGGCTGGGTTAGTATTAGAACAAGAAGTGATTAGACGTTTATTTAGGAAGGACATAATGCGCGAGTCTGTGATTTACCAACAAATTAAAACCGAAGGTGAAGAAGAAGGGAGTGATAAAAAAGCCCGTCAAATTGCTGTCAATATGCTGGCAGAGGGAATGACTGTTGATGCGATCGCTCGGATTACTGGTTTATCAGTAGAAGCAGTGCAACAATTACAGAAGGGAGAATCTGAGAATCAAAAGTAATTTTGCGACTATTCTTATACTGAATCGGCTCACCGAAGGTTGTATTTTAAGTCCCCATTTTTTTACTTTACTCAGTGACAGTGCGGGTTGTTGACAACAATGCCCATGTTTTTTGTAGCTGCTTGTAATTATCCCAATTCCTGGGATTATAAGGTGATGACATTGACTCTTCAAAGTTCCAGTTTTGAGAATTGGTGTCGAAAAACTCAATGGCTGCATCAAAACCACACTGCAAAAATCTGGTGTATGATTCTTCCGAGCA
>NZ_JAAGOG010000417.1:0-1843 GCF_010747425.1 Nostoc sp. UIC 10630 | reverse complement strand
GCAGGGGGAGAGGGGAGAATAATAATATGCTGGCTCCTGACTAATGCCCAATCCCCAATTACATATAACCTAATTAGGAGAAAATTATGTCATCAAAAGTAACAGTCAAAAATGTAAATATCGGCATTGACGAGGCGAGTAGGGCTAAAATTGCCGAGGGTTTATCTCGTCTGTTGGCTGACACTTATACACTTTATCTGAAAACTCATAACTTCCACTGGAATGTAACGGGGCCGATGTTCCAAACCTTACATTTGATGTTTGAAACCCAGTATACAGAATTAGCTTTAGCGGTTGATTTAATAGCCGAGAGAATTAGAGCGCTTGGCTATCCCGCACCAGGAACCTACAGCGAATATGCCAAACTGAGTTCAATTCCAGAAACTCCTGGGGTTCCGAAAGCTGTTGAGATGATCCGCTTATTAGTGGAAGGACAAGAAGCCGTAGTCAGAACTGCACGGTCTATTTTCCCCGTGATAGAGGAAGTTAACGACGAGCCTACTGCCGATTTATTAACTCAACGGATGCAAGTACACGAAAAAACCGCTTGGATGTTGAGAAGTTTACTGGAAGAATAGGAATTAGGGAATAGGGAATAGGGCATTGGGAATTGAGAAAAAACTTAATCACCAATACCCATGCCCAATGCCCAATGCCCACTTGCCCTGAGCGGAGCCGAAGGGATGCCCAATACCAAATGCCCAATGCCCAATACCCACCTGTTGCAAGATTTAATGCAACAGGTGGGTATTTCTAGTTTTAAAGCGCTGAGTCGAGCTGCTGGTGTTTCAGAACGGCAACTTTTGCGGTTACGCCAAGGAAAGCTAGAGCAAATGCGGTTAGATGTGCTGCTGAAGCTGTCACCAGTGCTACAGATGCCATTGAATGAATTAATTGCAACTTTTTCAACCGTAGAGTTATTACAAGAGAAAGCAGCGCCCAATCAGGAATTGTTACAAGAGATTACAGATTTAAGAAAAGAGTATCAGCGATCGCAGCTTCAATTAGAACAACAGCGAGAAATATTACTACAAGAACTCCAGCAGTCGAGTTTGCAATTGCTGGAGTCTTTATTATTGCAATGGCCAACAGCAGCACAGAAAGCCCAAGAGAATCCACAGCTAGCAGCGGTGAAAATAGTACCGTTAGTGCAAAAACCTCTGGAAAAGCTTTTACAGGCGTGGGGAGTGGAAGCGATCGCACCAGTGGGAGCAGAATTACCTTATAATCCCCAACTACACCAACTGATGGAGGGAACTTCATTACCTGGAGAAATAGTCAAGGTGCGCTACACTGGATATCTTCAAGGTGAGAAGCTGCTTTACAGAGCTAAAGTCAGTCCTGTTTGAGGGAGTTAGGGGTTAGGAGTTATAAATTCATAACTCTTTACTTTTTATGCTGTCTGTTGAAAAATGACAGATATTGGGAATACTAAAATTGTAGATGCGATCGCCTCTGAGAAGTTCTGTTAAAGCGTTGGTGTAGGTTTAAGCTTACTTGGCGCTGTTGAAACCGAAATTTTTAGCTCTAGAGCGGCATTCCAGAGATAAATTATTTCCATAATGTAAGTAATCGGACATAAATAAAAAAATATTTAGGAAATAATCTGAAAAGTCATAACTTCAGCTTGTAGATCAGTAGATAGCTACATCAATGAGATCGAAGTAAGTTGGCGTTAAAAATTAACATCTGTGATAAAACATAAAATCAGCGAATAGCTTGAAAATTGGTTATTCCAATGTTTTTACACAACTAAACATACATGGGTTTTATCATGCCAATTTACTAATTTTGTTATTTATAGTTAGTCTGTTAGTAGTAGAAAAAATATACTTAATTAAGC
>NZ_JAAGOG010000265.1:0-9142 GCF_010747425.1 Nostoc sp. UIC 10630 | reverse complement strand
CCCCTGCATCCTACCCCCCTCACTCGTCTTTCCAAGTTTGCAGTTGAAAATAAACTAATACCAGCGTCACTGCTAGTAACACCGTCGCGGCTGCTGCTGCATAACCAAAATCAAACTGACCAAAAGCCTCTTGATAAATGTAGTAAACCAGCAAATTAGTCGAATTCAGTGGGCCACCGCCAGTCATGACAAAAACTTGCTCAAAACTCCGCAATGTAAAAATCGCGGTAGTAATGACTGCAAATATCACAGTCGGGCGCAATCCAGGCAGAGTAATATACCAAAATTGTTGCCAAGCATTTGCTCCATCCAAATCTGCTGCTTCATAACGGCTCGGAGGAATTGCTTGCAAGCCTGCTAAAAAAACTACCATATTGAAACCGAGTTGTTTCCAAATACTCATTAAAATAATTACTGGCATTGCCCAAAATGTATCTCCTAGCCAAGGTATGGCTGGAATACCAAAAAAATCTAAAAGTCCGTTAACTGGCCCTGATGTTTGAAACAGCCAGCGAAATCCCAAACCGGCTGCCACAAGTGAAATAATTGAAGGTAAAAAGTATGCACTCCGCATGATGCCCCGCAAGGGAATAGAGCGGTTTAATAGCACAGCCAATCCCAAGGAAATAACTAGACTGGGAATAATGGTGGCAACAGTAAAATAAAAGGTGTTACCCAGAACTTGCCAAAAGTCGGGGTTAAGTAGCAAGCGCCAATAGTTTTTTAAGCCTATCCAATAAGTACCTTTTAAGGTGAAACTACCAGCAGTAAAGCTGAGGTAAAACAAATAGGCGATCGGCCAAATGATAAAAACGCCGAGTAAAATTAGTGCTGGTGTGAGAAAAGTCCAGGCAGCTACTGTATCATTATCCAACCACGACTTAGTAGTATATATTTTTTTTGACATATATAATTTTTCCTTTTAGCTGTTATTATCCTCCGCCCTGATTCTACCCTTAGCTTGGTTTTTCCTCGTGTTAGCGATGTATGCCAACAAGTCGCCTCGGTAATTGGCTTCTGGGAATGGCAGCAATTTTAATGCAATACTGCGTAGGTTTTGCCTAAAGAATAATAAATGTGTAGCGACTGTTTTAAAAGTCAAGCGTAGGCGTATACGCCTACGCTTCTTTGTACTTGATTGCGGTGCGACAAAGTTTGAAAGTACTCCAATACGACTTTCAAGTACTTCAACACGATTTCGGAGTACCTCAACACGATTTCGAAGTACCTCAACACGACTTCGGAGTACCTCAACACGATTTCGCAGTACCTCAACATGACTTCGGAGTACCTCAACACGATTTCGGAGTACCTCAACATGACTTCGGAGTACCTCAACATGACTTCGGAGTACCTCAACATGACTTCGGAGTACCTCAACACGATTTCGCAGTACCTCAACACGATTTCGCAGTACCTCAACAGAATAGCTGAACTTCTGAGGCGATCGCTTGGGTAAGCTCTTGGTTCATAATTACCTCTAGTTGGAGTCTTTACTTAAACATCGCTATTTTTCTGCAAACTCAAACCAATCCCAAATGCAATTTTAACGCTGCATCAATTAGTACCATCAAATCTGCGTTTAAACTACCTAATACTTCACCAGTAATTCGTTGCTTAGAAATTGTTCGCACTTGCTGCGCCTGTACTTTAGAAGGCTTCGTTAAACCACTAACCTCTGGATTAAGCAAAACTTCAAAGGGATAAACACGGTTCACATTAGAAGTAAGCGGTAAAATTGTCACAGTGGTAGCAGCACTATTACTTATATTATTGCTGACAATTAGCACTGGACGACGTTTACCCATTTCTGAACCCATCACCGGACTAAGATTTGCGTAATAAATATCACCACGTTTCATCTGTTAAACCATCTGCCACTGTCACATCCCAATCGTTATCAACTTCAGCAGACGCTTCTCGGTAAGCTGCCTCTAATTCTCGGTTTCGCAGCAATTCTAATGCTTCTTCAATTACTTGAGAACGAGATTTACAACCTTTATTGCGCTTGTAGTTTTCGATAAACTCCACTAAAGACGGTGGCAAGGAAATAGAGAGTTTTTCTACATTCATCTTCCTACCAATTAGTAGCAAAAATAATTCCTACTAATATCCTAGCTTAATCTCGTAGCCCAGCAGATCCGTTTGGCTAAGTGGCTGTAACTACAATTTGTCGTTACAATCAGGTAAGCGTAGCTGTATTTATGTGATGGAGTTTGAATGGGATGAAGCAAAACGTTTTACTAATCTTCGCAAGCACGGAATCGATTTTATCGATATCCCAGCAGTATTTGATGGAGACACGGTGACGGTTGAAGATGACCGCTACAGCTATGGAGAGCAGCGTTTCGTCACGTTTGGCTTGTTGCAAGGGCGAGTCGTTGCTGTTGTCCATACAGATCGTGATGATTTAACGCGGATTATTTCTGCAAGAAAGGCAACCAAATATGAGCAACGAATCTATTTCGAGCAATTCTCAGACTGATTGGCAACGGCTTGATGCTATGAGCGATGAAGACATTGATTTATCAGATTGCCCGGAAGTTACACCAGAACTGTTTGCCAAGGCTACAGTTAAACGGGGTTTACCTGCGGCAAAAAAGAAAGCACAGGTGACGTTACGCATTGACAGTGATGTATTAGAGTGGTTTAAATCGCAAGGACAGGGTTATCAAACGCACATCAATACCTTACTGCGAGCATATATGGAAGCTCATCGATAGTCAGTAAATCGATGCTGTGGAATAGCTGAACTTCTGAGGCATCGCTTGGGTAAGCTCTTGGTTCATAATTATCTCTACTTGGAGTCTTCGTAAGTCCTAATTTTTTTTCAAAAATTAGATCGTTCCGCTTCGCTACACTGAAAAAGGGTAAAGGAAAGAAGTATAAAGGGCTAAGGAGTCCTCCCAACGGCTGAAACGACAACCCGAAAACCAAGATTGCTGTGGATGAGGTCGCGCCCCACCCTAAAGTTGAGATTACGGGACGCGGAACGGCATTTTCCAGGAAGGTCGTACCAGGAACCGCCCCGCAGCGTCCGAATTTTATTATCATTATCTATCCATGCACTTCCATCACTAGGCGCTCCTTTATAGCTTTCATGCCAAGTATCTTGACACCACTCCCAGATATTCCCGTGCATATCGTATAATCCAAAGGCGTTGGGTGAAAAACTTCCTACTTCTGTTGTTTCTTGACGATTTTTTCCTTTTGGTGCAGAAGCATAAGTGGAATCTCCCTCATAGTTAGCTAACTCAGTTGTAATCGTCTCGCCGAAGTGAAATGGTGTCGTTGTTCCTGCACGACAGGCGTATTCCCACTCTGCTTCACTAGGTAGGCAATAATTACGCCCAGCCTTTTGACTCAGCTTTTTGCAAAATTCCACTGCATCATTCCAGGGAACTTGCTCTACAGGACGTTTTACTCCCTTGAATTTGGACGGAGTGCTACCCATTATTTGCTGGTACTGTTCCTGAGTCACTTCAAACTTGCCGATAAAAAAAGCAGGGACATTCACAACGTGCTGTGGTTCTTCATTTTTGGCTCGACCATTTTCACCGGGTGGTGAACCCATATTAAAAGAGCCTTCAACAATCTGAACCATATCTAAAGTTATGCCATTGCCTAAGTCCTCCTTAAAGAACTTAGCTTGCTTGTTAGGCTCTCGTTTAATTACCTGTCCCTTTTTATCTACCGTTACCGTTTCAAACTTAAAGAGAATATATTTCGGTTCAGCTATAGAGATAGTTGTTGATTGATTAGTAGGTTGATTAGCAAGTTGATTAGTAGATTTAGGTGTCGGTGATTGACCCTTAAAAATTTCATGACCTACTACTGCTGTCACCAAACCTACACTTCCGAAGCCAGCCCATTTCAAAAACTTTTGTCGGGTTATTCGCTCTTGAGCCGATTGAGTGGGTTGAGCAGAGCTTGACTGCTGAATTGGAGGTTTAATCAATTCTTGGCTTGCTACAACTCTGGTTTCAATTGCAGTGATGTCCATCTGCTGTAATTTTTGGCGATATTCTGCTTCTTCCTGCTGCCGTTGTTTTTCTGCCTCCTGCTGGTTTAGTCGTACAGCTTCTTCTTGTTGTTTTTCTGGCTGATGCTGCTGTCTGATTCTCTCTTGCTGTTTCCGGTATTCTACTTCTGAAGATGATTGAATAATAATTGCTTCGAGTGCAGAAATATCTGCATCATTTAGTTCTAAAATTCGTTGAAAACGTTGAAGTTCTTCACGAGTAACATCACTAGGAGGATATTCAAACTGGATCGACTCTCTAAACACCTCTTCATACTGTTGCAGCTTTTGCCGATGTTCCTCGATCGCAGCAACAATTGGATTTTCAATTGCAGTCACATCTTCAGCAGTCAGATTCAACGCTTGATGACGTTGGGTTAGTAGAGAGCGTTTAAAAGCCCTAAGCGGATATTCTTGCTGAACACCTTCTGTAAACTCTTGCTCATATTGCCGCAAGTTTGCTTGATGCGTTGCAATCTCCGCATTAATCCGCCTCTCGATCGCACCCACATCTCCTTCACTCAACCCCAACGTCTGCCAGGTTTCCTGCAACTGCTTTTGCGTCACATCATCTGGATAATGCTGGCGCTGCGTCGCCTTCACCAACGCCTGTTCGTACTGCTGGAGTTTTTGATGATAGCTTTGAATCTGCGTTGTGATTTGCGCTTCAATTGGTGCAACATCTACATCTGTCAATCCCAAGCGCTGCTGCTGTTGACGTAAGTTAGTCCGGGTTGCCTCACTGAGAGGATATTCTTGCTGCGTGGCAGTAAAAAACAGCCGTTGGTAGTCCTGGAGTTTCTGGTGATATGCCTCTACCTCAGCCGTAATCTGAGATTCGATCGCCGCAATATCTTCATTCGTAAGTTCTAATCGTTGCTGGGTTTGCCGTAAGCGATCGCGGCTTGCTGCACTTAGAGGAAACTCTTGTCGCAGTGCCGTTGTAAACGCTTGCTGATATGTTTGCAGGTTTTGCTGATGCGTCTTAAACCGTGCAGTCACCTGTGCCTCAATCGGCATCGTGTCCTCATTCCGCAGTCCCAAAATTTGCTGGAGATTTTGCAGATCGTGGCGATCGCTATCTGTAATCGTCTCATCTCGCTCTAGTAGCTCAGTGAACACCTGCTGATACTGCTGGAGTTTGTCGCGGAACTCATTGCGGTACGGTTCCAACACCTCATCTTCGACCGCTTTCGCCTCAGTTGTCTCCAATCCCAAGCGAGTCATGAGTACATCTAATGTACGACGACCAACAAAGGAAATTTCGCCTCGATGAATAAATCGCGCAACCTCTTTACGGTATCGCTGTCTGGGATCGCCCGGAGCTACCTTTGCCAGTCGAATTTTAAAACCTTCTCGAATTGCATAGATTTCCGGCTTCATTGCAGGTTGAACTTCTCGCACCTTCTGACTGGCGTACTCATGGAGTTCATCGATAGAGATAAACTCATCGCGATCGCGATCGGCTTCTCCAGACTTGATACCTTCAATCAAAAAGCGAGTGTAAATCGATAAATCTTGTCCCTCTTGCTCAAAAGAATATTGAGTTGAAGTAGAAGAAGTTAATACGGCTCGTCCTTCACCGCCCAACTGCTCCCGGATGTCAATTGTGCCGTCATCTTTGGCAGACATTCCCTCAGCAAACGCGCCACTAAAGCAGCTATCTAGGATAACCACCTGCCGACGGGAGCGGCTTTCGCTCATGCGATCGTGAATGAAATTGGCAGACACCGACGTTGAGCGAATCAATTCGCCCTGCTGCGTCTTACTGGTGTTGCGAGTCGCCAGATACAGCCTACCGCGATCGTCTTTGATGCCGTGTCCCGAAAAGTACAGCAGCAGCAAATCATCTTTGTGCCTACTGGAGAACAGCATTTCGATCGCCATTTCTACAACTTGTCGTTCAGGATTTTTTAGCAGGGTAATATCTGACGCGGCAAACCCGCCCATCTCGCTATGCAGCAGTACACCATACACTGCTTCCACATCTCTAACTGCACTGGGCAAAGGGTTCAGCCCTGGCTCATACTCACTGACCCCAATCAGCAACGCTACCTTCGCCATTTAATTTACCTATGCTGCGATCAAATCCTATGCGGCTTTAATCTCTGTATTGTTTCCTTTATACCAAGTTTTAGAATATTATTTCTATCAACCGGATTAGATTATAAGCTAAATTTTTAGAGCAAAATTTAATCAAGCGTAGGCGTAGCCCATCGTAGACATCGCAACATGGAAAGAGACACTGCTAAATTAAAGTATAAATCTTACCTCTTTATCTAAGAAAAATCCAGGCAGCTACTGTATCAGTATCCAACCATGACTTAGTAGAGCATTTCATTAATTCAGAACAAAGTAAATTTGGCAATACCCTGCAATGTTAATGCATTGGCTGACAATGCCAATACATCAGGAAACAATGCCAATGCATTGAGTAACAATATTAATGCATCGGTTGACAATGCCAATGCATCGGGTAACAATGCCAATGCATTGGGTAACAATATTAATGCGTCCCCTTGCATTAAACAAGCTACGCTTTTACACAAAAGTGTACGTGTTATATATTTTTCGCATCTATAATTTTCCTTCTTAGCTGTTATGACCCTCCGCCCTGATTCTACCCTGAGCTTGGTTTCTCCCAGTATTAGCGATGTTCACCAACAAGTCGCCCCTTTAAAACTAGGAATTATGGCTTCTGGGAATGGCAGCAATTTTGATGTAGTTGCTCAAGCTATTCAAGATGGGCAGCTAAATGCCCAAATTCAAGTTTTAATTTACAATAATCCCTCAGCGAAAGCAGCCGTCAGAGCAGCCAATAGAGGTGTAGAAGCTGTTTTATTGAATCACCGCAACTATAAAATCCGAGAAGAGTTGGATGAGAAAATTGTGCAGACATTGCGGCACTACGATGTGGAATGGGTGATTTTGGCAGGTTGGATGCGATTGTTGACATCAGTTTTCATTGATGCCTTTCCTAACAAAATTATTAATATCCATCCTAGTTTGTTACCTAGTTTCAAGGGAATCCATGCTGTAGAACAAGCTTTGGCATCTGGGGTAAAAATCACTGGTTGTACAGCGCATATTGCTTGTTTAGAAATGGACAGTGGCCCAATCTTAATGCAAGCCGCAGTACCAGTTTTGCCGGATGATACAGCAGAAACCCTCCACGCCAGGATTCAAATTCAAGAACATCGAATTTTACCATTAGCGATCGCTCTGGCAGCTTCTTCGTCAAAGTCATTTTTTTAAAGTAGACGCAAAGCGGTGAGCCAGTCCGGTGGACGGGTTCCCCTACTTGTAGCAACTGGCGCGACACAGAGAAAAGAAAGAGAAGGAAAACAATTGCTTAACTGAACTGTAGTCAATACTTCTCGGTTAAGCATTTTTAACTCGGAATCGGGTTTGGGGTAAAGGGTAAAGGGTAAGGGTTAAAGGTTTTTTCTTTCCCTTTTCCCTTTCCCCTTTTCCCCTTAACCGAGAAGTATTGGAACTGTAGTGGTCTATAAGTTTTCGTAACGTGTATTAATCCCTGGTTCTTCACAGTATTTATGATTCATTATCAAACCACCAAGGGTCATTAGTCGCGTTAGTTTTAATTAAAATAGCTTTTTTTCGCATGAAGCGTTTCAGCGCTGCTGCACCCATGCGCGATCCTCCCATCCCGGAGAATTTAAAGGCGTTTTTCTCTCCCTCGTGCATGATGGCTGTGAGTGCAGCATCGTTGATACTAATAGCACCTGCATCTATCTGCTGGACAATTTCTAAGGCTTCAGCTTCCGAGGCAAAAACAGCAGCACTTAATCCATAAATTGAATCATTTGCTAAAGATACCGCTTCTTCAACTGTGGCAAAAGGCATTATTGGCATAATGGGGCCAAAAGTCTCTTCGGTCATCACTTTCATGGAATGATTAACCTGGGTAAGCACTGTTGGACGACACCACCAACCCCCACCTAAGTCTTCAATTACACCGCCGCAGTGAATGACTGCTCCCTTTTCTACTGCATCTAGGAGATGATCGCTAATAATTGCGGCTTGTCTTTCGGCGATGATGGGGCCAATTTCTCCACTTTCAACAGTGGGGTAGGCTAGCCCAAGGCGATGCGCTTTGGCTACTAATTGATGGTAAAACTTTTCAAATATGGATTCAGCAACATAAATCCGCTCAATTGATAAGCACGACTGTCCAGTGTTGACGACGGAACCCCACAAGATTGCTGAGGTTGCTAATTCTAAGTTGGCTGATTCTAAAACGATCGCAGGATCTTTTCCCCCTAATTCCAAAAAAGCTGGAATAAACCGTTTCGCAGCCGCTTCTGCCACTTTTCGCCCTGTGGCGACACTACCTGTAAAGCATACTAAGTCTACATTATCAATCAAAATAGATCCGGTTGCGCCTGCTCCTTCAATAAAAGCTAAGACATCGCGCAATTTAGGGACGGCATTGAGTGCTGTTGTCAGTGGTGCAACGAAGCGGGGAGCGATTTCACTGGGTTTGACAATGACGGCACAACCCGCCAACAATGCCGGAATGGTATCAATAGTTGACAGCAACAGAGGAAAATTCCACGGGCTAATTATCCCCACTAGAGGGTAAGGAACGGAAGTTTGTTGCAAGGCGATAAATGGAATTGCTGTGTTTTTTGCAGAGTCTTGCAGCAATTCTGGTGCTAACCTGCACCACCGATCAATGCTAGAGAGGAAAGAGTCTATTTCTAATATTGAGGTTGATAATCTTCCCGTATCATTTACCAGAGCTTCCGTTAAGCGATCGCGCTCTGATAATATCGCTGCCTTCCACTGCTGTAAAGCTTCAATTCTCCCCTCTAAACCCAGTTTTTGCCAGCTAACTTGTGCCCGGCGCGATCGCTTGCATTGCTGTGCTAGCAACCTTGGGGGTGCCGGGATAATTACGTAGTCAAATTTGCCAGTTCTGGGATTACGGACTTCTATTGGTTTTGTCATTTGTCATTTGTCATTTGTCATTTGTCATTGGTCATTTGTCATTTGTCATTTGTCATTTGTCATTTGTCATTGGGCATTGGGCATTAATCAATAATTTTTCTTCCCCATTCCCCATGGGGAAGAAAAATTATTGATTAATGCCCAATGACC
>NZ_JAAGOG010000416.1:0-1847 GCF_010747425.1 Nostoc sp. UIC 10630 | reverse complement strand
AAAATATCACAAAACTTTATATTTAAGCTTTGAAACTCCTGCATTTACTACTCATATCAAGCCACCAACACCCCATCCACAATCGCAATCCCCCACTGCGGATACTTCGCCAGCAACTTCTTGATCACAATCTGCAAAGCCGGATCATCATTCCAGCACTCTTGCAAGAAATCAAAACCCGGATTCTCGCCCGAATTCGCCGCTCGATTCAGTTTTTCCCTTCTTACAGTCCGCAGATTTGACCTTGCAACAATCGCCTCATGTGATCACTTTTCAGCGTTGATGACAGGCGCATTTCATTGGCATAGTTTCGACAAAAGTAATAGTTAAAGTCATTTCGTAACAAGCTCTAAAGCACGGATTAAGTTTTGCCGTTCTAAATAATCAAGCACTTGCTTAACACATTGCTCAGAAGTGAACTTATCAGTTTGACAGATAATTTCTGGATTTAATGGTTCTTCATAAGGGTCAGAAATGCCAGTAAAATGCTTAATTTCCCCTGCTTTTGCTTTGGCGTAAAGCCCCTTCACATCACGGAATTCACAAACTGCAAGTGGAGCCTGAACATAAACTTCGATAAAATTGGTAGAAGTTTTTTTGAGTTGCTCTCGAACTTCACGGTAAGGACTGATTGCTGCAACAATCGCAATTACGCCATTCCGACTGAGTAATTCAGCCACAAAGCCAATACGACGCACATTTGTATCTCGGTCTTGTTTGTTAAAACCCAATCCTGCACAAAGATGGGTGCGAACTACATCACTATCTAGCACTTCTATTAAGTAATTTCTCATGAGCAATTCTTGGGCTATACCGTGGGCAATTGTTGTTTTCCCAGCACCACTTAAGCCTGTCAACCAGAGAATCGTACCAAGGTGTTTCATGTTTTGTTTAACCTGATCGCTGATGCAGAAATGCGATGGTCGAACGCGAGTGCGTTTCGTTGGCGGAGCCTCTCGTAGAGAAGAGAAGACCTGCCTTCTCTCCGAGAGGCTCCGCCAACGGAGATAAGCTCTCGCTTAAGCCTTCTCCAAAGGATATGCTAGCGCGAACGGCTATCGCATCACCAAGAATCAAAAAGGTTTGTAAGACTAGAGCGTTACGAAATCAGCAGCAGTCAGCGTCGTAGTATTAATACCAGTCAGCGTCGTCAAAATTTCATTCGTGGAAGTCACTTTGATATTGCTACCAAAGAAACTTAATTGCCCAAAGCTTAAACCACCATACAGTCCAATTAAATCTTGACCGTCAGAGAAATCAGTAATGGTGTCAGTCCCTTCCCCGGCAGCAAAGGCAAATGTATCATTACCATTGTTACCAGTGAGGATATCGCTGTTAAGACCACCATAGAGTAAATCGCTGCCATTGCCGCCGTAAAGGCGATCGCTACCGCCACCACCGTAGAGGGTATCATCGCCATTACCACCGTTGAGGGTATCGTTACCCGCGCCGCCATCCATCAGCCCATCGCCATACAAGACATCGTTGCCATTTTCGCCAAACAGGCTATCATCACCTGCTCCGCCGTAGATAGTATCGTTGCCATTGCCGCCGTTGATAATGTCGTTACCAATGCTGCCAATCAGACTATCCACGAAATTAGTGCCTTTATCGATAAGACCGACGGCCACTGTCACCGTAGCAGTATCAGTGAGGCTACCATCGCTGAGGGTGTAATTAAAGCTGGCATTACCAGTGAATAAAAGCGTTGGGGTAAAGGAAACGAAATCATCTGCGGTGTTGCTGGCTGTGCCGTTATTGTTCAGGACAGCAGTACCGTTGGTAGCACCGCTGACACCAGTGATGCTGAGTCCGGTGCTATCAACATCGCTATCATTTGCCAGTAG
>NZ_JAAGOG010000264.1:0-9182 GCF_010747425.1 Nostoc sp. UIC 10630 | reverse complement strand
CTACTGCAACTTCTCCTCTACTTTTTCCCCAGTCCCCAATCTCCATTGACCTAAATCTCAGCCACCGCCCGTTCAATCAAGCGACGTGCTAAAGTTTGTGTGCCAGTGTGTTCATAATAATTTGTAGATACATCCAAGAATGCAGCCAGGTAGTCTAACTTATCATCTGCAATATCCACAAAACTATGTAAGTTGCTAACTACCTTGTGTGGCGTTAAATTATTCGCACTGACAATACCACTCATCCAACCTTTAACTGAGTCAAAACTTTCGCCGATAAAGTTGAGTTTACTACCAGCATTGTTGCCTGGAATCACATCTTTGATATTTTGGAAAGTCGAGTTCTGTTCTAACTCATTGGGACTTGTTTGATTAATCCCAGATATGGCTTTGCTGATGAAGTCTGGGCCTAGAGGTATTAAACCATCAACACAAACTAATGCCACCATGCGGATGAGTGACTCACCACTATACTCACCTAAAGAGGCGACAAAATCGCCAATGCTGTCTCCAGGAATGCCGTTAATTTGACAGAAAGCTACCAACTCAGCCACTAACTTTAATGTCAAATCGATGGTTTGGGCTTTGTCTGGTTTGGGAGTGACAGAGTTTAAAAAACCCAATAAAGGAATTTTTTCGCCAACTTTGTTAGCTAAAGCGGCTGCACCGAGAGCTTTATCTGTACCATCAACGGTTTGATATAACCACAAAGCTGTTTGGTATCCTTGGGATTTGTCATTGAATAGATAAATCGCTCTTTCACCAATTTGTTGAATTAAATCTTCGTCGTCTTCGCCAGTGACGGTTTTAATGGTGTTGACAAAGCCGACGGTATTTTGCCACTCCCCAGGAGCAACAAAATCGAGGGACTTCAACATAGAAATAGTCAAGCCACCGGTTGGCAATTGATCGACTAAATCAACAATCGATTTGCTCACAAAAATCTCCTTACTTAGGTTTTGTTATCTTCAATCTTGGCAATCCGGCTTATTTCAGTTTAGCCAGACCATTAAGATTAAACTTCTCTAGCCAATCTGCGCGATCGCTAGCTGTAAATGACGAATCGCGGGAAAGTGCTTTTACTTGGTACTTGCCTACCAAAATTGCAGTTTGCGTCTTACCAACTTCTACTGCGGGATAACCGCCAATTTTCTTGGTGCTTTTTGAGAACTTTGCTGCTGTACTAGGTGTGCTGGTAGTATCAGAGATAGACAGCAATGCTACATCTTTACCACCTTTTTTCAACTTCGCTTCTGCAAAGCCTTTTTTCTCTTGGGTAAAGACACGCTGGTAGCCATCACCTGCACTAGGGAAAAGTTTATTAAACTCGCTACCCTGAGTTGCGTTCTTAGCCACGGCTTGACCGCGTTTTTGTTGAGTGCTTTCTTTTTGCGCCTGGTCAAAACGTCCAGGTGCTTTTGGGCTACAGGCTGTTGTCAGTAGTACCACTGACAGCAATAAAGCAGCTACCACCCTACGCCCACGATGTAAAATCATTCTTGGCTTCTCCCTATACTTGAACTTTGAGGCAATTATCTGCGCTGCTAGCAATTATTACTCGTAAAATTTACTTTTTGATAATTATTGCTTAAGTGCTTAACATACCAATAAACTCAACGCAAAAATGCCCCCTTTCGGGCTACGGTGTACACGCATCTCTATACGAGATATGCAACAACGTTAGATCCTCCTAAATCCCCCGATAAATTGGGGGACTTTGACTCCTATTCCCCCCTTTTTAAAAGGAATCTAAATGCTGTGGGACAACTCTAAAAGATTTGTGTATACACCGTAGCTCTTTCAGAAGAGTGTCTTTGATTTATGGATAAGCATTCAAGTTTGATCAACCAGGGGGCCAGTCTAATTGCCGTCCTCCCAAAATATGCAAATGTAAGTGATAGACAGTCTGACCACCATCATCACCAGTATTGATGACAACTCGATAACCGTTTTTCAGTCCAGCTTCTTCTGCAACACGTTTGGCTGTTAATAAAAGATGCCCCAACAGAGCATGATCCTGAGATTCAGCATCAGCTAGTGTGGGAATGGGTTTTTTAGGAATGACGAGAATGTGTACAGGCGCTTGGGGGTGGATGTCTTTGAAGGCCAGGGCTAAATTATCCTCATAAACAATATCAACGGGGATTTCCCGACGAATGATTTTGCTGAAAATCGTTTCTGTAGTTTCACTCATAGCATCTACCTAATCATCTGCTAGAGATTTTAAAGGTTTTTTTCCCCAAAACCCGATAAGTATTGGTACAGTATCCACCTTTGCTCAGATGAAATTTTGCCTCGTAAAGCGTTAAGTAGAGAAAAAGACATCACCTTTACAAGAGTATGAATATAGCAATTTGGGCGCTGAAAAGCCGTAATTACACTGAGGCTAGCGCCTCAGTACTTTCTATCTTCGGTATTCGTAAATCCATCAGCACCCTTTTTGAGAACTGATGCAGATCAAAAATGCTAAGGGTACGAAAACTTTAATTCCAAAATGTCCGTATACGATATTAATTTTTCCCAATAGCGGAAGCTAAACTCGATCTTCATCCGCTAGACAACTTATATATTTTGTAAATCGGACAGGATGCTTAACCTACAATAATAATGCTATATATTTGTAGTTAAAAATTTTAATAAACCACGAAGGCTTAAAAATCACAAAGCCGGACTTTTGCAAAACAACCATATTTGATGAGTAAATCAATTGTTTCAACAAAACGGCTCGGCAGTCAGTTAATCCTCTGGTTGCTTGAAGAAGATCGACGAGAGAAGGAAGGGCCTTACCGCAAGGAAGAAGCACATCGCCAGCATCCTTGGTGGCAGGTAATGTGCTTGACTGGTGTAGATTATTTCTCCACCCTTGGCTATCAACCTGGGATTGCAGCACTGGCGGCTGGCGCTCTTTCTCCTATCGCTACCCTGATTCTAGTTTTGCTGACGCTTTTTGGAGCATTGCCAATCTATCGGCGGATTGCTGCCGAAAGCCCTCATGGTGAAGGGTCGATCGCAATGTTAGAGCGTTTGCTACCTTGGTGGCAAGGCAAATTACTTGTGTTATGTTTACTCGGCTTTGTGGCAACCGACTTTATTATTACCATTACGCTGTCGGCTGCTGATGCTACAGCCCATATTATTGAAAATCCCCTTACCCCAGATTGGTTTCACGGTCAGACGATCGCAATCACCCTAATATTAGTTGCATTACTAGGCGCAGTTTTCTTGAGAGGTTTCCGAGAAGCGATTGGGATTGCAGTAGTCTTGGTGGCAGCTTATCTGCTGTTAAACTTCATTGTCGTTAGCGTCGGTGTGTACCAAATTTTAACTCACCCAGGAGCGATCGCTAACTGGCAGACTGCACTTTTTGCCCGCCATTCCAATCCTTTTATCTTAATCGGTATAGCTCTTTTGATATTTCCCAAGCTAGCACTGGGATTATCAGGCTTTGAGACTGGCGTAACCGTGATGCCACTTGTCAAAGGTAACAGCAGTGACACTCGCCAATATTCCAAAGGGCGGATTCGGAATACACGCAAGCTGCTCACCAGTGCTGCTCTGATTATGAGCTTCTTTTTGCTCACCACCAGTTTTATAACCACTCTACTGATTCCAGTTGCAGAATTTGCATCTGGTGGCAAAGCTAACGGCCGGGCTCTTGCTTATTTAGCACATTTGCATCTAGGCAACGCCTTTGGCACGATTTACGATCTAAGTACTATTTCTATTTTGTGGTTTGCAGGTGCATCTGCAATGGCGGGGCTACTGAATATTGTGCCTCGTTACCTACCACGCTATGGCATGGCTCCCAATTGGGCACGGGTAACGCGACCTTTGGTGTTAGTCTACACAGCGATCGCATTTGTTGTCACAATTATCTTCAGGGCAAATGTGGAAGCCCAAGGTGGGGCTTATGCAACTGGTGTGCTTGTATTAATTACCTCAGCAGCCTTTGCCGTTACCTTATCAGCCCACCGTCACAAAGAGAAGCGGGCAAGACTGGTTTTTGCTACTATTACACTGTTATTTTTATATACTACTATTGTTAACATCATCGAAAGACCAGAGGGGATTAGAATTGCTGGGTTTTTCATCGGTGCAATCATTTTTACCTCGCTGGTTTCTCGTGTTTGGCGTTCGACGGAACTGCGAGCAGAGCGGATCGAAGTTGACGAACTTGCTGCCCAATTCCTTGCTGAAGAGAGCCAAGGAGCAATCCGACTGATTGCAAATCGGTTGAATACAGGTGATGTCCTAGAGTATTTTATGAAAGAGAAAGAGGTACGCGAGGATAACCATATTCCCCCCAACGATCCAATTCTTTTTCTAGAGATTCAGGTATCAGATGCTTCAGAATTTGCGGATATCATCAAAGTAAGAGGGGTGCAAGTTGGTGATTATCGCATCTTGCGGGCTGAGAGTGCAGCAGTCCCCAATGCGATCGCGGCTTTACTGCTCTATATTCGTGACCAAACAGGTAAGATTCCCCATGCCTACTTCGGTTGGGTTGAGGGCAATCCCATACAATACTTACTGCGTTTTATCTTGTTTGGAGAGGGTGATATTGCTGTAGTTACCCGTGAAGTACTCCGGCGGGCCGAAAAGAATCCCCAGAGGCGACCTGGCGTTCATGTGGGGGGTTGATTAAGCTTCTTGAATGATTAAAGAGGAAAATGACATATATTTCCACAAAAACCCTTACATTGGCAGATTTTCTCTCTCAATACCGAGATAATCCCCGTTATGAACTGGCAAGATGGGGAACTAATTGACATGGAACCCACTGACCACCACTGAATTAACCAGCTAGATGATTTAAGCGATGCGCTGTTTGGCTTTTCTGAAATAAGAGCGGTTAGAAGAACGA
Source organism: Nostoc sp. UIC 10630 (assembly GCF_010747425.1). NCBI lineage: Bacteria > Bacillati > Cyanobacteriota > Cyanophyceae > Nostocales > Nostocaceae > Nostoc > Nostoc sp. UIC 10630. The sequence goes on along the minus strand of NZ_JAAGOG010000264.1, from coordinate 4,318 downwards.
AGAGGTTGATTTTAGCTGGTCAGTATTCTTAGGCTCACTGTTCATCGTCACGCCACTAAGCTATTTACTTGACTTGCGTAGACGCTACATGGGCTTGGCGCTAGTAATCTATATGCAAAGCGCACCTTCAGGATGGAACAAAGCTAGGGTTCGATTAAGTATTTATCCTTAAATAAAAATCGCTTTGTTAGGAGACATCACCTGCTTTAACCCTATTATTAGAATTGCGTAGAAGCTCTGCTTCTTATCGACAGACATCGCCTCTAGTAGATGGAATCGAAACTGGTGGTGGAAGTAGTCCCTCTATATCTAGCCCTGTTGTGGACTACCATCTTTTGTACATTCCTTTTGATCAATAATTCTAGCTTGAATAGTAGATTTATCAGAGACTTTCTGGTTCCGAAGTTGGGCGATCGCTAAGTCAATAGGATGATCTCGCATTTGCAAGCTATTATCTTCATTTAGACGAATAGTATATTGGGTGGGTTCAGCTAGTTTTTCTCTTTCCTGAAGAGATTTCCATCTCTGTGAAGATTCCACTTTCAATGAACCATTGAGAAAAATGTCTGCCTTCGGATAGTCTTTTTGGAAGTTTTTTTTATTAATAGTCTCATCGATTTTATCTTGCTTATTAAATACAATCTCTACCTCCTGGATAGTAGTACATCCGCCTACAATGCTTTTTCCAAATGGATAAACTATTTTGGTGAGCCACATAGCAAGCATCAGTAATACAACAATAGGAATAATAGGAACTAAAAAAGTAACAAAATTAATTTTTGATTTATTCCTTGGGTTTGGAGATTTAGAGCTAACCTGGAAAGGCTCCAATTCTTCTAGTTGTAAAGGGGTACTAGAACTGTCTATACTTAACGAAAATTTATGTGAGGGAATAGCTGGAGTTGGTTCACTATACTCCCAAAACTGCTTGTATCCTGTCATTAATAATTCATGGGCTTCTTCAATATCTTTATTAGTAACAAAAAACTCTTTTTTGTTTACAATACCCTTAAGTACAACGCCCTCTATGAGATAAATCTCTCTACCAAATGAATCTTTTAATATTTCATTTTTTCCTTCGGGATTGAGATGTTGTCCTGTGGCTTTAATAACTCGAAAAGCTATAGTAAAATCTCCAGCTTTTGAACCAATCACTTGCCTAAAAAATCCCATCTTAGATTCTGTTAAATCTCCATCAGCTACTCTAGCTAATAAGTTATAAATCTTAGCTTCACAAATAAAATCAGGAGCTACGACTGTTCTGTAATCAAGAGAACGATTTCGACTCACTAAAAAATGCCAAGATTCAACGTTCATATTTCTATATTCCGACTAGATAGACATAAAACTGTTTCAAAACTCTCAAAATCTAGTCAAAAAGGTATTTGAATCTTTGCAACCTAATAAAGCTTTGAGACGGTTACATTGTAAATATCCTCTCTTTGGAATTTTGAGAAATTATCTTGATTAGCTTCTCTAATTATGGAGCAAGCCAATAAAACGGGAAAAAAGGAATGTTCCGCAAAATCCAATAGCCCAAAATGATTTTCAGTGTCCACCAAATCCAAGTAGACTTGATAAAAATTGGGGTAACTTTACGTCTGGTAAATGCAGGTAAACTGTAGCAAATATAGGAATATAACAGGTAGGGCAATGATAATACCATGAGAGGATTTAGTCCAAAGGCTGTCCATAGATGACCATGAAGTAACTGATGAAATCCCCGCAGTGTTCCACAGCCAGGACAATATAAACCCGTTAAAGTCCGAAATGGACTAGGTGGATAAAGTCTGCCCGGCGTAGCAGGATTGAAAAAGTAGAGAATAATAGCTGCAATTAGAATAATTGCTGACAAAATAATTACTTTCAGCCGTCTTTTTTCTATCGGAGACAAGGAATAGGAGGTAAGATTTTTTGATAACATATAACTCTAATGAAAGATGGCTAATGGTAAATAACAGTGTTATTTTTTTATAATTATTATTGATTAAGACTGCCAATAATAAATATTAATAAATAAAACAAAATTGCTGCTCCAAAAGAAATCCAGCACCATTTCTTAGCATTATCTGATGCTGTAGTTGCGCCTTCGTAATCTCCAGCTTGGAATTTTGCATTAACTTGAGCAGCGTAGATAATTGCTACAATCCCAAATGGCTGACAGCAGAATATAGCTAATAAAATCGCTTGAGGTAAATAGTTAGGGACTTTGTTAGACTGCATAGGTTTACTTAAGCTGAATTTTATACAATTTTCCAAATTTTGATCGTGTTATCTTCAGAGCCACTGGCTAATATTTGATTATCTAGACTAAAAGCTAGAGTGGTCACTCTACCCCTATGCCCAGGCAAAGTAGTGACTAAATTTCCGGTTGATAAATCCCACAATTTGATTGTGCAATCCTCACTTCCACTAGCAAGGATGCGGTTGTCTGAGCTAATAGCAAGGGATATGATTGCCTCAGTATGTCCTTCCAACTCGTAGCACAAGTTGCGAACTTTCCAGTCCCACACATACACAGTTTTGCCAAAACCTCCACTAACTAATATGTTTCCATCGGAGCTAAAGGCTAATGCTCGAATGAAACCAAGATGCTTGTCCAGAGTATGGAGTAATTTACCTTTGTCAAGCTCCCAAAGGAATACTGTCTTGTCGCCACCCCCACTGGCTGCAATGCGCCAATCAGAGGAAACAGCAAGTGCATAAACAAAACTGCGATGTCCGTTTAATGTATGAATTAACTGACCACCATCAGTTCCAAATTGCCAGAGTTTCACGGTTTTATCCCGACTGCCAGTGATGAACATGCGCCCATCGGGACTAACAATAAACGCATTAATCAGGTCAGAATGTCCTTTCCATTTATGCAGACACTTTCCTGTATTCGCGTCCCATATCTTAATAATTTTATCTTCACTAGTCGTAAATAATAGTTGATTATCTTTACTAAGATTCGCTAGTACAAACCCTGATGTTTCATTAATAGTTCCTTGTAACTTTCCTGATGCAAGCTGCCAAAATCGAATACTTTTATCGTGACTGGCACTGAAGATTGCTTGACTATCAGATGTAAAGCAAAGGGAACGTACCACCTTTTGATGACCAATTAAAGTCTGAGTTAGGGTTGCGCTCGATAAAGTAGTCCGAGCATATTTTACAGGTGGCTTTGGAGAAGAAGAAATAATTTCTCCACCTAAATTAGCTTCAGGAAATTCTTTTTCAAATTTCTGGAGATGCTCTAAAAAAATACTAACCAAGTAGTTGAGCGCAGTTTCATCATTTTTAACTTCCTTTAAACGTTCTTCTTTATCTCCAAGTATAATTGCAGCTTCTTTATTAAAAAAAGACTGAATGAGCGGATCAAACAATGCAAAATTAGTTTTAGTTTGTATTAATGCCTGAATATTGTCCGTATCTACTCCTAAAGATTGCACATAAGTTTTTACTCTATCCATCAAGACATTACCCGAAAAAAGCAAATTAGTTTTAGCTTGGACTGATGGATAAACTTCTTGTTTGTTTATTTCTAAAGAGTTTATATATGCTTTAACTTTATCAATCATTACACAAATAAGCGGAATCTCTACCTGGAAAGGAATAGGGATAACGTCAGGATTTTTTCTCATAGAGCCATCGTCTTGGGGAGTAGCAAATTCCTGACCTATAGAACTTACAGGGATTATACGTAGTGGGCAACCAGCATTCTTTCTACTAACAACTACATCCTTAAATTCCTTAACCTTATCTTGTAATCGATTTAGTATATCTGATAATTTGTATCTATTTGCAAGTAAATCCCATTTACTAATAATAAAGTGAACTGGAGTGTCTTTTTTGCACTTATCTACCAGTTGCATTATATTAGGCATATCATTCTGTAACCAAATCAGTACATCTCTATTACTTAGAGTCTTATCCTCCATAAACTTATAGGCTTTAAATCCGTCTATAATGACTAAAATTGCATCTGCTTTAGGAACTTCTTCTTGAAAATCAAAAGTAATATCTTCATCATCATCTACATCTGTAAGTAGTCCTCCTGCATAGTCAATATAGGTAAATTGGCATACTGGATAGTTATCTAATTCAGAATTTTTTACACAACAATTAAAAGTCCAGTTAGTAACATTTCTAGTTCCTGCTGGCCATTTTTCTCCGGTAATAATTTGTGTATAAATTGTATTAAGTTCTCTACTCTTATGAGAATCAGCTACTTCTACAAAGAATCCTTTTTCACCTTGAGTTGATAATTGTTTAAACAGACTCGCTAAAAATATAGTCTTACCAGAACCAGATGTGCCTAAAGTAAGTATATTAT
>NZ_JAAGOG010000263.1:0-9198 GCF_010747425.1 Nostoc sp. UIC 10630 | reverse complement strand
CATGGTTCACTCTTAGACCGATATTTACCTCAGTATTATCTCGTAGTCTTTTTCAAAAATCAAATATGATTCCTATACGTTTGTTGCTTCGCCGACATTTTGGCATTAATGTTCTCACTTTCCAGTCTCAACCTCTTTAATTCACATTAGGCGTAACTTGGAAGATTTACTTTGACTCTGTTAACTGACACAGAGCAAAACTTGACTCGTACAGAGGCTTACTTTGGGCATCACAAGCAACTTATTTATACGTCAGAAAAAGAGATATCCAAAGAATTGGCAACAGTCGAACTCCAAAATTTCTTAAGTGGATTAGCTGTTGAACTTCAGACTTTAAGCCACATTGAATTTAGTGAGGATGAAGTATGACTGTTGCACCATTATTAACACCAGAAATCACCGTCATCGAAACTGTCACCCGACATCCTCTAAACTTTTACGAATCTCCATCATGGTTCACAACTGAATTACTACGCCATGTTCCGTTATCTGGTGTCATTGGTGAGCCATGTGTTGGACATGGGGCGATCGCTTCTTTATTGAATGTGTGGCCTCATACAGAACATATCTGGACTAACGATATTGATCCGAACAAACAGGCACATTTTCACTACGATGCAACACTATCCGAGTCATGGGCTAAGTTTCCCGATTGTGACTGGATCTGCACTAACCCACCATACGCGGAATTTGCTGCACCAATTATCAGGAATGCCTACCAGAAAGCTCGTGTAGGTGTTGCCGCATTCTTATTAACCAGTTTTCTCGAACCCTGTGATGATCGGGCTGATTTCTTACAGCAGCACCCGCCGTCACTTGTAATCATCATGCCGCGCTTCTGCTTTCGGAAAGACAAACGGGGTACTCGTTGGGCTACCGATAACATTACCATCTCGTGCTTTGTCTGGGACAAACGCGCAACAGGGCAGCAAATTATTATTCGTCCCAAGTCGGCGATCGCTGGGTTTTACAAAAATCCAGAACAGGCTATTTCACAAGAATGGGCAGAAGAAATTGTTCAAGCGATTGCCAAAGGAGAATTATGCAACAACTAACTTTATTTCCCGAATCTGCTCCTACTTTACCAGTCAACTATTATCCAGAATTTCTGAACAAGGAAGAAGCCGACGAACTCTACCAACATTGCCAAGAACTGCAATGGCAGCAAAACCAAATCAGGATGTTGGGTAAAACTATGCCCGTTCCGCGTCTGGAGTGCATTTATGGCGATGAAGGCTGTGATTACCTCTACTCCAAGAGTGTACTGCTCAAACCATTACCTTGGACTTCATCGCTGGCCCAACTGCGAGATAGGATTACTGCGGCTACTGGCTACAGCTTCCGCATTGTCATCGGCAACCAATACAGAAGCGGACAAGACAGTATCGGCTGGCACAACGATAGTGAAGCTTCGATGGGATTTAACCCAGCCATCGCATCAATCAGTTTAGGTTCGGTGAGGAAATTCCAAATTAAGCCCATCGGGGGGAAGCCGACTGACTTTTGGCTGGAGCATGGGAGTCTGCTTGTAATGCTTCCAGGCTGTCAGTCCACACATCTGCATCAAGTTCCGAAGACCAATAAGGTCGTTAGTACACGGATTAATCTAACTTTTCGACCGCACGTTGGAGGCAAGAGATGACCTTTTGTTCTCGCTCTTGGTGAGGTTTATATCCAAGATTATTAATATTTAAGGAGGATTTATATGGGATTTCGTAATGGTAAACCCTCTAAACAGTTTACAGCAATTCCCAACAGTTTAATTCGTGCTCACAACCTTACTGATTCAACATTTAGGTTAATTTCTTGGGTAGCTTCTCACGACGAAAATTTTGATATTAGTTTTACGGTAATCGAAAAACATTTGGGGTACAAACGAGACAAAATCCGTAATGCTATCAAAAACGCTGAACAAAATGACTATTTAGTGAGAGTTCAAGAGAACAAACCGAACAATGGTAAGTTTGACTGGCAATATTACATTTTTACCAGCAAAGAAGACACAAAGTTATTTCGAGAAAATCATTCATCCATAGGTAAGTCGTTCATAGGTGAGTCATCCGTAAGTGGGTCATCCGTAAGTGGGTCATCCATAGGTGGGTTATTCATAGGTGGGTCATCCACCCCTCATATAGAAAAACAATTAGAAGAAAATAAATTAGAAGAAAAACACATACTAGAAGCACCCCCAACTCAGAACGCATTTCCCATCCAAGAATCGTGTGTGTGTGAAACTGAACAGACTGAGTTGACCGAGCAATCAAAACAACCAGAGCTTGAAGAACCAACCCCACAACAACCCGCTTTGTTGTTAAAAAATTCCGAGTCTTCGCAACAAACCGATAACCCCTCCAGAGGATCAACTATTGCGGCGGGGTCGTTCGATAAATCCGAACAATCAAATAAGCCGCAACAAACCTGTCCCTACAAGACAGCCAGGAACGTGAAAGAACTGATTGATGCTTGGCTAACAGACCCAACTGCCATGAGTGATGATTGTGTGCCCCTGCTTGTTAGAGACTCAATCAAGTGGAATCGCTGGGTTTTACCTTGGCGCAATGGAGAGCGAAAACTGAATAACCTCTACCAAAACTTCAATCCGATAGTCGTGGACTTCCTAGCACAAGAATTAGCCACTAAGTCGAAACGCTCCGCACAACTTGAAATTACTCATGCGATCGCAGTCATGAACACCTGGGAAAAAACCAAAGGGGGATGGACGAACCTGATGCAGCGTTATCACCAAGCATTGCAAACACAGAAACAACCCCTACCCCAACTGCATACTGCGACGGCAAAAAGACCAAGCAACACCACTAGCATCACGCTCGAAGATGCTTTGGCACAAGATCATAAGCGCCGTCAGCAAGAGCAATCTATTCGGGTTCCATCCAATGGATATCAGCACAGCCCACAAATGCTGGAGCTAAAAGCAAAACTTCAAGCCAAAGCAAATGAGCCAAAAGTTTCGAGCAACACCAGACCATCTTCCACGAATTTGCGAGAAGTTGAAGCGCAGTTAAAATTAGCACTTAGAGCATGACTATGTACAGCAATCAAGACAACGTAGTTTCTTTTGCCCCTGATCGAAATCAAGTCAACTTGCCCCCACAAAACATCGAGGCTGAAGAAGCGATTTTGGGCGGGATTATGCTTGACCCAGAAGCAATGACTAGAATCAGCGATCGCCTGAGCGTTGAAGCCTTTTACATCAGCGCCCACAAAGATATCTATCAAGCCACAGTCCAACTTCATGCTACATACCAACCCACAGATTTACTTTCTGTCACCGCATGGTTGGCTGACCACAATTTGCTCAATCGCATTGGTGGCAGAAATAAGTTAGCGACTCTGGTAGACCGCACTGTATCAGCCGTCAACATTGATGCTTTGGCTGATTTGGTGATGGAGAAATATCGACGGCGGCAGTTAATTAAGGCAGGGAACGAAGTTGTCAAACTCGCTTACGAAACAGAAACTGAACTACCGCTTGTACTAAATCTTGCTGAGGCGGAAGTTTTCACCGTTACCCAAAATCAAAGCGATGAACGCTGCAAGGTTTTCTCAGCACAAGACATGGGCATTGAACTTTTTCAAAAGTTGGAGATGGGGAATATGGCAGGCGACAGAGTTGGCTGGTACGACCTCGAAAATATCACCGGTGGCATTTATCCGAGCAGCTTAGTTGTAGTGGCTGCTGAGTCGCACATGGGGAAAACCCATTTTATGATTTCTTATGCTTACGAAATCATGACCAAACTTGGAAAGCCAGTTCTGTACGTTACTCCAGAAATGGATAAGAATCAACTCAATGCCCGAATGCTGGCCCGAATCACAGGCGTAGACGCTTCTATGATTCAAACCAATACTCAATGTTACTGGGAACAAATAGCACAAGGCATAGGACAGATGGTGGAACTGCCTTGGAAGGTTTACGAGCATTCCTCCCCTACAACCACAATGATTGCTTCTGCTGTGCGCCGTGCCATTGCCGAATTCGGTGGTTCTATTGGGGCTGTGTTCATTGATTACTTGCAGCAGATTCCTTTGGAGTCCGGTGGGAACATGGCCTTTGAAGTCGGCAAGATTACCCGCCAGATTCGGGACATTGCCAAGTCTCACAAAATCCCTGTTTTCTTGGGCTGTCAAATTAATCGGGGCAATCAAACAACGGCTGATAAACGCCCCAATCGTCATCTGTTACGTAATTCTGGCGAAATCTTTGAGGTTTGTGACCAGTTAATTATGCTCTATCGCAACTCCGTGTACAGCAATGACAGCAGCGATCGCACTATCGAGTTGATTGTTGAGAAAAACCGCCTTTACGGTAAGCTCGGCACTGCGACGATGTTGTGCGATTTATCCACATCGAAATTTTTGAACTTGGCCAGGTAATTTACCCACTTTTCTCATAATCCCTCCTTACTTCTTTCTATTCTCGCAAAAATTCACAACTACAAACTTTATGGGTACAACATATCAACAACTCTTTTCTAAATGGGCAACTCTCGCTCCTGATGAGTGTTTATCTACTGAATGGGATTACAAGTTCAAGCTCCGAATTTTACCAGATGTTGAAAAGTGCAATTCTCTTACTGCTAGTCGCCAAATTATTACTGAGAACTTAGAAACAGATTTAGCTAATCGGCGTGATTTTACAATTCGATTGTTGAATTTCGTGTTACTAACGATTATTTATCACTGTGCGGCTCGACAGTCCAGTATCAGCTTCAGCTTTACAGAACTTGGGACTATCGCCACAATCTGCAACAGACTGCGTTCACAGCCACATCCACATCCGGCGATCGCAGCATTAGACGCATACATTCAATTACTGGAGTTTTAAAACCCGTGAAAGCGCTATCCGTTCGCCAACCCTGGGCATGGGCAATCATTCACTCCACCAAAAATATAGAAAACCGTGGCTGGCCCATTCATTATCGCGGCGACATTCTGATTCACGCCGCCAAAACCTGTACCAAAAAAGAGTACCAGCTAGCCAGAGAATTTTGCCAAGGGATGGGGATAGTAATCCCAGAGTTAATTTCTCTACGTCGCGGTCAAGTTATTGGCATTGTCACAATAGTTGATTGCAAGTTTTCACAAGTTGCATCTGGCTGGGGAATGCCTGGGCAATACCATTGGAAACTGGAGAACCCACGCGAGATTACACCGATTCCTTACATTGGGCGGTTGGGAATTTTTGAAGTACCTGATGATTTGGTCATGGAGGTGGCTGCATGACTAAAACAGCCCCAAGCGATACGCTACTTCCAAAGCCAAAATCAGTAATAGTTGAGTTATCTCCAACACCCGAAAAATTCTTAGAGGACGACCTTAGAGCTTCACAACTGCATAGCCAAGGATGCCTCTATCCGTATCTCGAAAAGAAAAAGCTACTTGATGGCTCAATAGTTTTTTACCCACGAGTTATAGGCCAACGTGACCCAAACAACCCGACTCAGTGGCGATGGGGTTTTAACTGGGAAGAACGAGTTGATGGATTATGGAAAGGGCGAAGTATCGGCTCAATCCCTCCTGGCGCTGTCCCTATGATTCAGACACTACAACAGCAGGGGGCAACACGAGAGAATATCATCGCCTTCATCAAAAAAGCGAAAACCAAAAAGCTATCACCAAAATCAGATGTCTGCAAAAATTTTGATAACACAAAAATAAAACCAGTTCTTCCAGATGATGCACCGATCGCTGTAGTACTATTCGCTGGTGGCGGTGGGATTGAGGCGGGGATGGTGCAAGCTGGTATTCGCCCAGTCATTGCAGTAGAGTTCGACCCAAGCAAACCAGAGCTAAGTCAGGCGATCGCCAAAACCCATCACCACAACTTCAGCGAGTATGGCTGTAGAATAATCCAGCTAACAGTTCAAGAAGTAGCACGGTTAGGATTTCTAGGTTTTCCGCGCCGCCCCGACTATCTCCACGCCTCCCCGGTGTGCGCCAATTTCAGCCAAGCTCACACAGCTAAAGCGGGTAAGGGCGGCGAAACTACCGATGACCTGACGGCTGCAATCGCAGTTGCAGAAGCCATTCGACAGTTGCAGCCACGGGTGTTTACGCTGGAGAATGTCCCACGCTATCAGAACAGTCAGAGTTTTGCCATCATCCTGAATGCTTTGGAGCAAGAAGGGTACTCAGTCGATTACAGCGTGGTCAACATGGCTGACTTTGGGTTGCCCCAGGCGCGGCGGCGGTTAGTTCTGGTTGCAAGTAGGGGGTTTCGGGTTGCCCTACCTACGGGAGCTACACCTTGTGGTTGGTATGAGGCGATCGCTCATCTAATCCCCAGCATGACTGATTCCCAATTACTCCCCAAACAACGGCAAGCGGTAGAACAATTTCTGGCAACTAACGAACCAACGCCATTGCTACTAGAGAGAGTTGGAGGGCGCAACAGACTGAAGTACAAGCCTGGGCATTTACCCTGTAATACCATTGTGCGCTCACACTTCACCGATCACAAAGGCTGTAACCGTAGTAAGTTCGCTGATATCTGGTTGCCGGATGGTACGGTCAAGTCTTTGTCTATTGAAGGGGCTGCAATCTTGCAAGGGTTTCCCGGTTGGTACGAGTTTCCCAACGAGACTGCTACGGCGGGGTCAATTATCGGCTATTCTGTACCGCCCAGTTTCGCCGCGCAGTTATTTACTCACATACAGAAACAATTATCAGGAGCATTTTTATGACAAACCAAGAGCAACTCACTTAAAATGTGTTGGTACAGGTACAATACTTTTCGGTTAAACCCAATAATCTCTCTTTTGGTATGGGGAAAGGTTAAAGGGCAATGGGGAAAGGGAAATTCAAACCTTTCCCTTTCCCCCTTAACCGAAAAGTATTGGGTACAGGTAAGGAAGAGGACAACAAACAAGCAGGGGACAGAAAAGAGGAAGCACAGAGGTTGTGCGGTGGGAGCGAATTTCCGCCTGCTTTAATGGTTTTCTTTCCTTAGCGACAGTTCACATCTGGGTTCGCAGAATTTTATTAGTGGGATAGATTCATAGCTGCCGCAAGCTCGAACTGCCCTCTGCCTTTCTCAATGAGTTATCTCAAAAAGATTAAGGGTAAGTAGTTCGGATTAACTACCAACAGTTTTGAAATCATTTTAGTTAAAATGCCCTAATTAAAGTGCCTAGAGTTGGCGTACCTAAAACTGAAGAGGCTAAATTACCTGGGATATTCCCATCAATTATCCAGCAGTCAATCCCTAAACTAGAAATAGCCAAAAACTCCTCAACTTTCTTCGCCATCCCGCCAGTAACATCTACTGATGTGCTCTTGCCCAAGAAAGGTTTAATCTGAGAATAGTTAGCTTGAGTAATATTGGAAACTACTTGCCCCTCTTGGTCATATACACCTGCATAATTCCCAACATTTATTAGTCTAACTTTAAACTTACCTTGAAGATAGAAGTATTTCGCTAGTTCTGCAAGCATTGCATCTGTCGAAAAGACAGTACCACCAATAGCTTGATCTAGAACTACATCACCGAAAACTAAAGGAATTAAACCTGCACTATGCAACGATTAGATGCAATCAACCAAGCCCAATGCAACACCCTTGGCTGAATGCGTGTAAACCAATGGTTATCACTCATTTGTCAAACAAAAATCCACCATTACCCCAAGGAGCAATCGTAAGCTGTGGAGGGCGGTTGTAACAAGGACAGGGGAGAAGCGATCGCTCAATAACTAAGGCTCTATCCCTTCATCAATCCAAGTATCAATTGCTGTTTTTACGTTTATCTCAGTCATTGCAGACCATTCTTTTTCGTTGATAGTTGTTTTAAATACCGCTCTTTTACCGTGACCAACTTTTTCCATTGAGTGTCCACGATACACATTTTTAGGCTTAATCATTTTTCTTAATCATCTTTAGAGAATATTATAAACTGTCGCTTAATAAGAAGAGTAGTTTGATTTTCTATAATGGCTGCTGATCGAGGGGATTATTATAACTGTAGTGTTAGGTTTGTAGTCAGGACATGACATCAGCTTAGAGACTAGTAATTAGCGGTGCGAGTTTAGAAGCCATAACCTCTATACTATATTCTTCTACACATCTTTGTCTGGCTTTAATACCTCGCTGGTTTGCTGACTCTAAATTTTGAAAAATCAATCGAATTTGTTTAACAATTTGTTCAGGACAAGAAGGCTCAACTAAATAACCAGTATCACCTAAAATTTCGGGAATATCTCCAACACGTGTTGATAATACAGGTTTAGCCATTGCCATTCCATCAGTCAACTTCAAAGGAAATTGAGCGCGAGTTTCTGGAGTATCTCGCTGGGGAACGACAACAATATGAGCAGCAGCAACAAGATCCGGCATGGCATCAACTGGATACTTTGGTAGTTTGATAATCCAGCGTCCCCAACGTTCTTGAAGTTGTTGATCGTAATCATCATAAGGACTGCCACCAATAATCACTAATTTTAAGTCTGGCTGATTAATTTTCTCTAACGCTATAAGAACATCTTCTAAACCTTTATAAGGTCTAGGTGCGCCAGGAAACATTAAAATTCGGTATTCAGATAAATTATAGCGACTTCTACTAGAATCAGGATTACATCGAGCCGGATCAAATAAGGAGGTATCCTTGCCATTAGGAACCAATATACCACCAAAACGCTGCTGCAAAAATTTAGTATGCACCGTCACAGCATCCGCATGATTTACTAAACCTTCCATCCATTTAACGTACAAAGGATGATATGGGCTCCTGAGTGCGCCATCTGATTTCAATAAATCCCTAGCTAATTGTTTCAGTGTCGGACAATAACGCCAGTTGTCACCACCATGCCAGCTAAGTTCCCAATCATCTATGTCTAAAATCACTGGTTTTCTGCTGTACAAACTTTTTAACAGTGCGACTCCAAAACTCGCTATCTGTGGTTTAATTGCATAAATTATATCTCCATCAATATGTTTTAAAACTTTGTTGACTGCTGGAAAAAATTTCGGATAATTTCCACCTTCTATAGCAAAAACTTTCGTATCAGATGGAATAGCAGCAGAGAGATTTTTGTTAAATAAAAATCCTAATATTTCTGTTTTATAACCCAATTTTTCTAACGCTGATTTCAATAAAGATGCTCGAATGAAACCATCATTAGTAGACAAATTCCATACAAGCAGCGATATCTTTAGTTTAGTTTTCATTTTGATAACATTTGATAA
>NZ_JAAGOG010000503.1:0-502 GCF_010747425.1 Nostoc sp. UIC 10630 | reverse complement strand
TGATAAGACTTTAGTGACTGACTTTATTGGGCATAGTAACTCAGTGTATAGTTTAGCTTTCAGCCCAGATGGCAAAATGATTGCTTCGGGTAGCGAGGACAAGACTATAAAACTCTGGCGCACCACTGATGGCACTTTGCTCAAAACTATTGATGGGCATAGTAATTCAGTGTATAGTTTAGCTTTCAGCCCAGATGGCAAAACGATTGCTTCGGGTAGCGGGGACAAGACTATAAAACTCTGGCGTACTGATGGCACTTTGCTCAAAACTATTGATGGGCATGAAAATACAATTTGTGGTCTAGCTTTCAGACCGGATGGAAAGATGATTGCCTCCGCTAGTTGGGACAACACTGTAAAACTCTGGCGTACTGATGGTACTTTACTCAAAATTATTTCAGTAAATCCAGATCTAGATCTAGTTTATAGCGTGGCTTTTAGCCCAGATGGCAAAACGATTGCTTCGGGTAGCGGGGACAAGACTGTAAAACTCTGGCGTACT
>NZ_JAAGOG010000502.1:0-503 GCF_010747425.1 Nostoc sp. UIC 10630 | reverse complement strand
CAAGCGATCGCAGCTAATTATCCTGAGTACATCAGAATTGATGGTGCTTGGATTGATGAACTGTGTGATGCTGCATCTAATCAAAATATGACTCTTCGCAGTAATCACCATTTTTATCTTTCTGGCGGAACGCAGTCTGGAAAGTCTACGCTGGCTGGCGTGATTATCAATAAAATTGCTGCAAAATCTCAAAGCCCGGCAATTGTGATTGGCAGCGATCCAAAGGATGATGTCACCAGATGGTTGTGCAAGTTCAGCCGTAAGTTTGACGGCATGAAAGAACTAAAAAACTGGATTACCTTTGCCACAGACCAAATTGACAAGCAGAAAGCCAGAGTATCAATTGTTGGTGGTGAATGTCAGGGCGTTCCCGAATTATTTCTTGCTCAAGATGAGGTGGACTCTGTATTTGGTGGTGGCAAGGGACTTCCAGGAATGGTTGATGCTGATACTGCCAAAGATTTGCAGGGTTTTTGGAACTATATCATCAAATTCACTGCTGG
>NZ_JAAGOG010000262.1:0-9248 GCF_010747425.1 Nostoc sp. UIC 10630 | reverse complement strand
AGCGGCTAATCCCTCTAAGCCTTGTTGGGCTTGATTTATAGCCAACGAATCGCACCATCGGGATCTCCTCGATGGCTTGAGCAATACAAGTTTTTGGCTTCCGGCTGCTAGTCCCGGTGGCGGCTGGTTTTAGGTTTCGTATCGTTAACTCGATTTGTAAGGGTTGAATTTTGAGCGCTTCTTTGTTTTTCAAAAGAGGCATCGCGCTCGTCTCCTCTCTTATGATTACTATACTACTACGCTCACCAGTAGTTGTCAAGCGATTTTCACTGGTGAACGTAGTAGATGGTGTCTTAACTGTTGTAATCTATGTTCCAAATAAGTGAAGTGATATCCCCATCTAAAGCAGCACAAAGTTTCTCTAGAATTTCTGTACTAACAGTCATCTGAGTTGGTTTCTTTGGTTTGTTAATAAAGACGTGAGGAGTCTCTAGCTGCTGAATATAAGCCACAGAAACTCCCACAGCATCAGATAGCTTTTGTCTACTATATCCAGCTTTGTCTCTTAGCTCCCTGAGTTTTTGGGCATTTTCTTCATTCCACCTAAACGCAGCGATGGGTGTTACATCTACTGTGATATTCATTTTTACTTTAATTTTATTTTCACTGCGCTCGCCAGTTGACATGATAATATGATTAATATACTGGTGTCAACCATAAGGCTACACCAAGCAAAGGTGAAAGCGATCACTTGCCCATTAGCAATGCGATTATTTCAGCCTGCGTCAACCCAATTCGCAATTGTGAATTCGCAATTCGCAATTAAAATCAGTGGGGGCTTGAAACCCAGTAATTAACAATTAAGCAATTAAACGATTTCTCGTATTTAACTGCGAATTGCGAATTGCGAATTGCGAATTGTTTGGTCAACTAGAGAAACACAACACCTGTTCAAAGACTCTTACGGTTAATTTCCTCAAGGCCAAGTGAAACTCACAAAGAATTCATTGCCGTAGAGATAAGAAACCGAGATATAAAACTACTTAACTAGCTTTGAGAATCCAGGCAAGGTTTAAGAATGGCTCTCACCAGCAGTAATCGTGGAAGGGCTTGAAAGTTGATATTGCTACCCTAATCTCTACCGACAGAAAGATTTATACAAAGGACAAGAGGTTTAAGGTAGGTACAACCAACAGTAACGCAAGGAAAAAACAAATGAATCTACCTGCAACTGTTAGCACAAAACTCCAGAAAAGTGCGGCATTTATATTGCTTTCTCTAGCTTTAGTCGGTTTAGAAATTCCTTCTTCAACTGGACAAAGCCTGCCAAATAGCTCAACCAAATCGGCTCCGCTTGCTGATGGAACATATTTATACGGCGAAACTCCTAAACCTAATCAAATAGGGAAAGCCTACTTATTATTACAACGTCAACAAGGAAATATTGTCGGAGCTTTGTACTATCCTAATTCTGAGTTTAGTTGCTTTACAGGAAAACAGAATAACAACACAGTTTCTGCTAAATCACTTAGTTACAATAAAGCAAAAACTGAAAATATGAAAATTAACCTATCCAATTTTCATCAAATCAAACTTATTAGCGCTAACGACCAACGCATCCTCTCAGTCTGCAAGCAAACATAGGACACCAAACCTAAAACAGATTCCGTCGCTTCCCGAAGAGTGTCAAACAATTGTAGATTTGAGATTGTAGATAAGAGAATTGACTGCACCCACTCTTGGATGCAGCTTGAGGATTCGAGATTGATGATAGCGACGCGGAAAGCGACTGTGCGTAGCGTCTTTTAGATTTATTCCGTCCACAATATGCTGGGCTTGTACCAAAAACAACAATAAAGCAATCTGCAATTTTCAATCTCCAATCTTCTCGGTCAAACAAAAGAGAGTTGTTTGTTCCCTCGTTCACCTCTGTCTGCTAGAAAAGCGCAGAATACACTAAAATTTACTCATTTAGGCGGTAATTTTTCGGTTTTTAACTCAAACACTGCTGTAAAACAGTTTCTTTCGGGTTGCTAGAAAAAATCTTTCTTAGTATTGTAGAAATTGGTAGAATTGACTAATTGATATTCCTCTTGAAGGGTTGAAAAGTCATGATGGCTCAAAACAATAGCAATGGCAATATCCCTCATACTTTGTGATTTTTCCAGTCTTTCTCCCAAATAAATCTGCCAATAAATTTCCACATCACTTTCAAGAACTGGCTTCTCAATTTCTGTAACAACGCCATTCTGCTTTGGATGAATCGAGGAAGCGCTGTACTTCCACTCATTTCTATCCTTGAGAATGATATCAGGCGAATCACCTATCTGTAATTGGAAATGTAACTCGTTTAGACGTAGCCCCTGATATATGTAAAACATTCTTGATACAAGTGCTTCCGGGGGGCGTGCAGCTACTTCCATTAGGATTGCTTCTTCGCTAAAGGAAGGTATTAATAAATCAATATTTAGTACACCATTTTTCGGGTAATCGTGTTCTAAACTTTCTAAGACATCACTTGAAAATTGCCAGAGTTTCTGAAATTCTGGTTCTTCTTCTCTAACAATAATATTGCCGATTTGATGACCAGAAATGAACTCATCATTAGGTCGATACTGCTTGCAAGCAGCGAAATAACAAGGCTGACCGTTTTTTAGAACAACACTTGTATTGTATAACTGACCTCTAATGAATTCATTCATCTCAAATTCTGAATTTGAATCTACATTGCTTTCACACCAAGCTTTCAAATCATCAACAGTATAGATTCTTCTGCTTTTTTCACTTCCGACTCCGATAACTGGTTTGATCAAAATGTGATTACCTAGTTCTTCTAGAACAAACTTTAAGTATGAAATCGGCTCTTTACGGTATTGGTCTTGAGCAAAAATCAGATACTTAGGCACCCGAATCAGGGAATTTTTGAGGGTAGATTTGAGGTAACTCTTATCAGTAAACTGCTGGATCATCGTTGGGCGATCGCCTGGCATATTTAGAGCTTCACGCAACTGTGCAGCTAACAGTACTGAATACTCATCGTTGGTGACAATCCGGCAGTTATCATCTAATAGTTTATAGTCAGTCTTAATCTGTTGATAGGTTTGGAGCAGATTTTGTAAATTATAAGGTTCTACAATCTGCACAATATCCAAGTATTGATACTGGGAGGGTACAACCTCACTGAGTCCTCGCCGACTACAGAGTAAAACTAGATTTCTATTCTCTGAGCAGATATGTCTAAAATCAGTTTTGCTCAGAAACATATCATGTAGCATAAAGACAGTCTGCTTATTGCTATCTATCTTAATACTATGCAAAGCAACTGGATTTGCCGATTCGCCGAGCATTTGTTGTACTAAGTGGACAATTTCTTGTGAACATCCCCATGACAACGTTACACCTGACCCTCCATGTCCATAATTATAAAATATGTGTGTGTTTAAAACTCTTTCCACACAAACATTTTCCGATGTTAATGGTCGTAAACCAGTCCTAACAGGCTCCTGATCATCTAGGGGGAGTTCTTTTAATTCCGGTAGAAACTCTAAACAACCATCATACATCTGTCGAATAATTGGAACCTCAAGAGATAAGTCTGTACCCCATTGGTCTTGCTGCGTTAATCCTCCTAAGACCACCAAATCATCCCCTCTAGGAACTATAAAAATGATGTCTTGCTCATTTAAAGAAGATTCTTCATGGGAAATGCAATGAGCATCCTTGACAACTTTCCCTAGATTTTTAACCCTGACAAGTGCGCCCCTCACGGGATACATGGAACTATCCCCTGTAGTTGCTATTGAACCTAGCCCAGCACAATTAACAATTGCCCTTGCATTAAAACGGCTAAGTAGTTCCTGTTCGTTTTGAACTACATTGACAGTGATTTTCTCCTGGATAATCTCACATCCGATATCCTTTACATATTGAAGTAGCCAATTCATGTAAACATCGGTATTTGTCATCGGAGCCATGTGTTTATAAGCATCTTTTATACCTCCTTGAAAATTCAAATCAATCGTTTTTTTGACAATATGTAAACCTCTTTCAAATCCATCAACTTTATCTTTCAACTCATTCATTTTGCTTAGATCAGCAGGTCGATTTTCCAAAACATCCTTAAAATAGAAATACCCATCCCTCAAATAAATTCCTGTTTTTTCTGAACCAAACTCTGTGTGTATTTTCTTGAATTTATTATAGGTAGTCATACACCAGTCTTTAGAGCGTTCCAGCGATCTCGGAGAGCCATGACGACCACAGACTGCTGGAGGCCATTCCCATAATGCACCTGCCACAATAGAGGTTAAATCTGGGGCAAAACGATCTGCAACAATCACAACATTAAAACCTGCCTCTCTTAGACATATAGCAGTTGTTAGACCACTGACTCCTGCTCCAATTACTAAAATGTTCGTATCATTTTTCGCTAATGGGTTGTTCATCAAAGGTTATCTCGATTTTTTGTACTACAAAATAAATGCATTCTCTTGCACATTACTAATATTAATTTGGACAGTTTTTGGCGGACGCAGCGTTAAGGAATTCTTAGCCTTTGACATTTGCTGCTACAAAAATTATTTATTAATAGTTTTCGATTAAAAACTAAGTATAAGCAGTATTAATAATTCTGAAAATGAGTGACTGTTTTTGAGTATTAGTTCAATGATGGATGAGCTTCTTAGTACAATATTTAATAAAATTGTGACTAATTAAGCAACCTACTGGTTAGGCTTTAAAAGACTCGATAAGACTACGAACTTGTAAATTTCTTACTTACAGTATGTCTGGAAAGGAAGACAGTCTCCCAATACATCACTCATCACTCCAATCGCCTATATCAGCATCGCTTTCGGCAATAAAAGAGAAAATCAATTTGGGAAGCGATGAACTAGGACTGCTAGAGAAAATTCAAAGGAGTTCGACTTCAACTTTCGACTAGCTTAAATCAACACATTGCACACTGAGTATATAAAAGTAGAAGGCGAAATATTGTTATTGGCAGCCAAGGTGCGGGGAGGATGTTAAAGCCAGATTAAACTAAGAGTATGAGAATTGGTATTTTCGAGCAGATGACAGTTAATAATGGATTAATTCTTACGCTTTTTATTCTGATTATAAGCCTGCTAGCTCTTGGCTATGGTTTTGGTGTGAAAGCTCGACGTTTACCCTTTACGGCAGAAATTGGGTATAACCAGCAGCAATGGCAATTTCTGCGATGGTGGGTCAAATTAGCCTTGGTTGCTGGAGTTTTGTTACCGATGTGCTTGTTAGTTCTGGCTTGGAAACAACCACCTGCATGGGTATTTTGGGGAAGTTACCTGTTGATAGTCGCCGTACAACTCATATCTGAACGTATTTTTAGTCGCTCCCTAGTGCCAAGTATTGTTGTACCTATTGGCTTTTTCTACACAGCCTTTCGGTTGTGGCAGCTGCTAGATGGATTCACACAATTAACATTTTCCTATTTGACATTAGTGGGTTTTGGCGTTGTTGTCTTGTTTTGGGTTTCTAACTTAATAATGTTGATGGTGATGCCCATTCCAACAATCTTTAAAGGTTCGGAGTCAATTGAACAATCTTGATTTTAATGAAACATTTTTACTGCTTAACTAAAAGCTGTGTTTCGTCGTAGTTATTTTTCGCACCCAATCCCATCTCCATCTCGGTCAAACCCATGAGGATCTGGTGGCAGCACTTTAAACCTTCGTTGGCTAATATCTCGGCAATTTAAGTCTGGTGAATTCTTTGGAATGCAAAAATCTGGGTAAGCAGGGTCGCAGTTATTCTGTTGCTGCGGTTGAATCGGCACTGATGTTGCCCGTTGAGCAGCTTTGTGGCGGAAGTCCCAAGGCATTACAGGATTAGCCTGACTCCAAAAAGCTAAACGCTGTTGTTTAGCGGTGTTTTGACCTTGCAACAAACTATCTTGTGACTCTGGACAGCCTTTGAGATACTGGCGATAGACCACAGCCTGTCCCTCTTGCACCATATTGAGATTGACACTGCGATTCTCGACAAACACCTCTGCAACCAAGCGCTTGTATTTGTCAGTTTCAATAGGACGTAGGGTAATTCCTTGTCCCACTGGCAGCAATTGTTTAAGTCTTGCAGATGATTGCTGTCCCAAAGGACTTTGCTTCATCTCTGGTGCATCAATGCAAGCGAGACGAACAGTCAAAGTTTTGTTACCAGTTCTCACTCGTATGGTGTCACCATCACCGACGCTTACGACTGTAGCGGTAAGATTGTTGGCAAATACGGGTAACGACATTTGAGCTAGAAGCAAAGCCGCAACACCAATCAAGCGAAATTTAAAAACCATTTGTACTAAAAATCACTCTTAACTTCTTTTAGGATTCCCAATTTCGGCCAAGCAATCGCTAGTTAACTCACAAATTATTTTTATGTTTTAAAGTAGAAAATAGTTTCATTGAAAGTGATTGTTAGTACCAATGAAAGTTTTAGGCTTATTCCTGCCAGTCTTGTTGCTGCTAGGCACGCCTGCAATGGCAGTTGAGTTCAAAGGGCAAAATATTGATGGTCAAAAGCTGCCTGCCAAAGCTTACTATTATGCAACTGGTGGGGTCTACAAAGTTCAGGTCAGCTTTCACAACAAGCGGGCCACAATTTACTTTGATGACGGCAACCAAACAACTATACAGTTGAACCAACAGGTAATTACTGACTCAAACAATATTGAAGGTTTTGGAAAAATAGGGCAATATCCTGTAAGCAGCACGTTTAGTCTTGGCTTAGTGTATGGCAATAATTGGCTTGGCAGCAATAATAGTCAATTGCAACAATCCAATGCGCTAGATGGGTTGTGGAAAATTAGTTTGGAGTGAAAAGTAATGTTGACTAATTTTCTGCCATCACAAGTTAATCAATTAACAGACCCAAAAGCAATCTCTTTTGTCCAAAGTATTGAGAGAATTGCTCTTGCAACCACCTTGAGCCAACACCCAATTTTCACAACCTATATTCACAAAGGTAGTAAAGGCACACCAATTCTGCTGCTACACGGCTTCGATAGTTCTATCCTAGAGTTCCGTCTTCTGTTGCCATTACTTGCTACTCAAAATGAAACATGGGCAGTAGATTTGTTAGGTTTTGGCTTTACACAAAGACAAAAAGAGATAAATTACAGCCCAAATACAATCAAAATTCACCTTTACAATTTTTGGAAAACTTTAATCAACAGACCGATAATACTAGTAGGTGCATCAATGGGAGGTGCAACTGCAATCGATTTTACTCTCACTTATCCTCAAATTGTAAAATCACTAATATTGATTAATAGTTTAGGTTACACTAGTTCTCCCATCTTTACCAAATACTTGTTTCCTCCTTTTGATTTCTTGGCTGTGGAATATCTACGTCAACGCCACATCTTGGCATTAAATATATGTAGTATCTTACCTAATCTAGATACCAAAATACTTTTGGCTATTCAATGCGCCATGTTACACCAAGAAATGCCTGGTTGGAATGATGCCATGATTTCTTATGTAAAATCTGGTGGTTATAGTGAATTAGCAAATACAATTGCCCAAGTTGACAAACCAACACTCATTTTATGGGGAGAAACTGATGATATATTGCCATCTGAAGATGCAGAAAAATTTCAGCAATCTATTGTCAACTCTCAACTAATATTACTCAAAAATTGCGGTCATGCCCCTCAAATTGAACAGTCACAAATCACATCTCAACATATTTTACACTTTCTGAATAGTGGGAAGTTTTAATTGAGCTTAAGAGGATATTTTAAAAGTTCCGCTAGGTATAATTTAGCTATTCTGCACTTAAGCTAGTGTAGAACAGATAAATTGATACAAAAATCAAATCTTTCTTTAGCTATAAAAAGTTATATGAAATCGTATTTATATTCTAAAAAGGAAAACAGATGACTGATAAAAAGGTCGTGCTAGTTACAGGAGCATCATCTGGATTTGGGCAGTTAACTGCTAAAAAGCTTGCTGCTGTAGGTTATTGGGTCTTCGGTACCAGTCGCAAGTCACATCCAGCATCAGGTGATGTAGAAATGTTAACGCTCGATGTTACCTCTGATGACTCAGTGCAATTATGTATCAAACAGTTGCTCACACGGACTAACCGCATTGATTTACTGATTAATAATGCCGGACAAATTCATGCCAGTATGCTGGAAGAAACTTCTTTACAACAAGCCAAGGAAATCTTTGAAACCAACTTTTGGGGTGTTGTCCGCCTCACCAACGCTGTTTTGCCAGTTATGAGACAGCAGAAAAGTGGACATATTATCAATATCAGTTCAGTCGCAGGATTGATTGGCGCACCCGGTCAAGGTTTTTACAGTGCAAGTAAATTTGCCCTCGAAGGTTATAGCGAAGCACTGAGTGTGGAGCTAGACCCGTTCAATATTAAAGTGTCTTTAATTGAGCCTGGTTACTTTAAGACTAACTTCAACCATGCCATGTTACCACCCACCTTCAATTATGCTGATTACGACAATGTACGTGATGTGATTCGCTCAACTGTCACTCAAGCAATTGCACAGGGCGATGATCCAACAAAAGTTGCACAGACAATTGTCTTTGCTGCTCGTAGCCGTTCCCCACGATTACGGTATCGTGTTGGTAATGAGGCACAATGGTTGCCTCGCTTGAAAGCAATATTGCCTGATAACCTGTTTCGATTTGGTGCCCGCAAGCGGTTGAACCTGCCATAAATCACAGCTTCTATTTAATACAGCGATAGCTGCGCCACTGCCTGCCGCAGGATACCTGAATGCGAACAGAGCCTCAATTCTAGAGAAGGGCTGTAAGGCTAGGGCAAAGCTTTGCAATACAACCAAAATTTTAATTAAATATCAATATTTATCTGTTCTATCTGTCTAGCAGCTTTATCCCAAAGCTTTGCAGAAGCCTCATCTTTCCAATGATTTCTGAGATTTTCTGCTTTTTTATGACTGATCCGTTCTAACATTTCTAGAACTGCGGCTAATGTTAATTGATCAACAATTGCCTCTAAAGACTCCATATATTCTTTTGTCATAACTAACCTCTTGAAGAACAATAAAAGTTAACTTTTTTCTTGGAGAATCGTAAATGTACAATTTTACTGTTGTGCATAACCTAATTATATGGACACGATTAAATACGTTCTGACTGAAAACCAAATGCCAAAAGCTTGGTACAACATCCAAGCTGACTTGCCACAAGCCTTACCACCAGTTTTAAATCCTGGTACTGGTAAGCCAATTACACCAGATGAATTATTACCTTTGTTTCCATTGGCACTGATTGAGCAAGAAGTTAGCCAAC
>NZ_JAAGOG010000261.1:0-9267 GCF_010747425.1 Nostoc sp. UIC 10630 | reverse complement strand
GTCATCAATTGCTGAACCATCATTGAGCGCTCTTTCTAGCTTTTTAATAAACCGCTTACTGTCGCTGACCATCATCAGTTTTTTACCCAGCATCAACTGAGCGTGGAACTCGGCAACGATTGCGCTGCTGTTTTTCCCCTCGTACCAATGAACTTGACGACCACCTGAGCGATACAGGTTTTTGATGATGTAGGGTTCTTCACCAGTCGGTCGCAAATTCATGAAAAACTCAATGGTCAAGTCATCCAAGTGAGCATCAGCTAAAACAACCAGCTTGGCGTTGTAAACTAGATACTCAAGCACTTCCAGAATAGCTCCACGATGTTCCTTGCAAGTTTTGGACTTGAGCAAGTGAGCGAGATACTGGCAGGCTTCATCAATAAATAGAATGTCATAAGCCTGTAAATCATTTGCCATTTTATACAGAGAATCCACGGTAATGCTGAGAGCCTTTACCTGACCCCAGTCCCCGCAAGAAATCGCGGAGTACATTGCTGTTTGTAAGCGATCGCTGAGATTCTTGAGCAAAGTAACCCGATGCCCATTGTTCAAAAAACTGAGTTGGGGGTTCTCTCTTCTGAGAACTGCTAAAATTTCAGTCTTTCCTGTTCCCATATCGGAAACCAAACCAACTAACCCAGATTGAGGTAGGGAGTGAATTGCAAGTGAGAGATAACGGGTATTCACCGTTACATTAGGCTTGTACTTATGGAGTCCCCTGGCACGATTGATGAAAAATCTTTGCTTGTACTCGCTGATTCTTAAGGCATCAGCAATCATCGCGGTCACGGCTTTATCCGCCTTTTTCCCCAAAATTACAACCCAATCGTCAATTCCTTTCTCTGGCCCTGGCAGTAGCGCTACTTCACATTGGCAGTAAAGTTCTACAATTGCTCCAGCCGTGCGGCGTGTGGCTTGAAAAATCTGCTGTTTAGTTTTGGGTTTGCTTTCGTAGTCGAACAGAACAACGAATTTGCGCCCCTTTTGAGTCATTGGGACTAAATCAGGGTGAAGTCTTTCTAAATCCTCTTTGCCCACTCGGCCATTCCAGATTCCAGGGAGTGCGATCGCCACAAATCCCAAAGTTAGGAGACAACCACCCTTCTTCTCGCCCTCTGTAAGAATTACAGGGATTTCGGGATGTGCCATTACCCAAGCCCAAAAACCTAACGCCTCTCCTTCTTCGGTAATGGTAATATGTTCTGGCATCGGCACGTTATAGCGAAGTGATACCAACCGCCATAAATGTAGGGGCATTCTCAAGTAGGTAACTCGGTTGGGAGTTTTGGGTGGTGATTCGTACTTGACTGGCTTTTGAGTTTGCTGCTGTGTTGTCTTGTCCCATTCAAGGCGGGGGTAATCTGGTTTCATCCGTCCCCAGTCCATCGCCAACCAATCATTAAGCGGGTCAAGTCCGCTAACCCACCATGCACCGGCTTCCGCGTGGGCATATCGTTTCAAGTAGCCATCACGTAGCCGCCCATCGTTACGTCTGGCAGTTTGAGGTAGGGCGCATAACAGATATTCGTACACTGAGGGGCCACTAAGAGAACGGACATTCAAAGCTGTTAACTTTGGGTCAACAGCACTGGCTAACCATTCATTCCAATGGTTGACTTCTATGTGAGAGGGGCGAGACATCATCTCGAACCCACCCATAACTTCATGTGGTTGAAGTACGCGGTTGCTATTAATCACGGATTTTTCCCTCAAATACTTTGGTTTTCAGTATATGGAGGGGGTTATCGCGCTGCTTTACCTTATATCTACATAATTCGCTGTATTGCTTGAATTTGCCTTTTTGTGAGCTAATAAAAACAATTTAATGAATTTTCTTGCCAAAATCTGCAAGCAGAAATTTATAAATTGCCACAGCAACTCATATATAATTATGAGTAAGCAGCGCGGACTAGTCTCTTTTGCCAATTAGTGGTTAGACATCTCACCTTCCTTCCACTTATTTGGTCGTCTAGAGATAAACCCCGCTTCCAAGTAATTTGAAATATTTAGTTTTTACTGTCGGGCAAAACGTTTACTACCTAGTAGCGCTTTGCCCTTTTAATTTTTGGTGCTGTTGTATATTTATCTCCTTTACAAGCTTCATTTACGTTCTTGCCTGATTTTACAGAACTTTTGGTCGTCTCATATCTAACAAGACCTGACTTTTACTTGAAATTACTTAATAAAAGTTGATAGTTTTTTAAGTAATTGAGGTTCTGTACATTGTCTTCATTCACGTTACCTCCCCTCAAACTTAGAATTGGGAGAAGTAACAGGACTCTAATTCATTATATAGCTCTAATACTCGGAAATCTAAGCGAGATTTTTCTTGCCTCTTTTTGTAAGCCAGTCTTTAATCAAATCCTTGACTACATCTTCCATAACCAAATCATCTTCCGTGCAAGCAAGCTTGAAAGATTTGTGGAGTTCTCGTGGCACTCTGGCACGGACATAAACAGGGTCATCTTTGTTGGTTGATGGTCTTCCTGGTTTTTTCTTTTCCTCCATAGCTCAAATACTCATTAATTAATTTTCTTAATTATCGCCAAAGTATAAGTAAATATTACTTTTCGAGTACTTGAGTATTCGAGTTTTCGAGCTATATTAAAAATGTAAGCCAAAAACAGCCACCCAACAAAGGCAATAGAAGCCAGAAAGTGATGCTATGGCTAACCCCTAACTGGATGTGTGGATTTAAAGCGATTGAGTCTCTAAATTCTCCAAAGCCAGAAAAATCAAGACTTTTACCAATCATCTGAACCATGACAGCTATATATTCCAATGCCAAAAATTGGCTAGTTCAGGCAGACTTGTTAGCCAAATCCGGGCTAACTGACCTCATCGCCGGAAAAGACTCAGGTGCAGGATATGGCAAGGCAATCATCGGTGATTTTTCGATCATGATGCCAGCCGCATACTCACTTGTTCGCAACCGAAACATCATGCACCACGAAACCATCTCAAAAGATGGGGCATGGGTGCGTTATGTACAAGGAACGCGGCTTGACTTAAAAGATATTCAATTTTTCTGGGGCAGTGCGGCTCTAGCTCAAAGTGACCATACCTTGCTGCACGAGGACAAAGCCAAAAAAGCAGAACTCGCACTAGAAAGCATTCTTGCAGACTTAGCAGTTCTCAACATTCCTTCGGGAGTCAAACTTTCAATTAGTTTGAGCAATCACAACCCAGAACGCTGGGCAAGTGAGATTAAACGCAGAGTTGAAGGGACTCACACCTTTGAGCATCTGCACCCTGTAACTCGTTCCATTGTCACCAAGACAGTTGACATCGTGGTGACAGGCATTTACCCCGAAGGTTTTGGAAGCATTGCCCACTGCTTATTCGGTGAAGCATCCCTGGTACTTGACCCCTCAGAATTAGCGATCGCACTCGATATCGGTTCATCAACTTGGTTGATTACCGTGTTTAACGGCAGTGGCGCAGTGATTGACCGCCATCTAATTGAGGGTGGAGCCGGTGAACTGCATACCATGATTGCAGAAACCCTCGACAAACGAAACGACCGAGTGAGTCTGCTGTCCAAGGATGTGAAACACTCGCCCAGCTTGGTGAACCAGGGCATTCTAGAAGGGACTTTCACTTACGGCGGCAACCATCTGACAGGTAAGAAGTTTGAAACCGAGTACAGCCAATGTCTAGATCAGTGGTGGAGTAACAGGATTGAGAAATTCGCCAACTTTGTGACTGCTGGCAATTATCTAGACCGCGCTAAATACCTTGTCGCCTGGGGTGGGGGTGTTTCTCTACCAGTGGTGGATCAGAACCTAGCCGGTTTAGGTTTTGTGATTTTGAACAATCCCCAATTCATCAATGCTTTAGGGTTGAAACTATTAACTCAAATTGCAAAGGGAGCTTAATTAATGAATTACGAATCTCGGCGTATAACCATTTCCTATCTAGCAGTAATTGAATTGTGCAAGATGTTTGATTTACCTCAAGATGCGCCAACACAAGCATTATCAGCAGGTGTAGAGAAGCTGATTTTTCAACACGGCAATGTACAATCATCGCCCAAAGTTGAAACTTCACTTTCTACACAGCCCAATAAATCGGCACTTAGCGCAATGGTCACTAATTTCAAAGGGGCAGCATGACCAAATCCAGATTTAGAAACACGGTTTTAGGCATTGGTGCAACAGCAGCAGCGTTAGCCCTTGGCTACTTCGGAGTCCAGCAGCTTGGCAGAAACAATATGTTCACCATCGCCGCAGCCGTGGGGGGTGCAGGTGCAATCAGCTATGTACTTCAAAAGCCGAACCAGCCACAATCCCCAAGTAGTCAGCCAGAAGCCCCAGCCACACCGATGAAAACCCAAAGAAAAGGAAGGAAGTCATGAGATCCCAAACATGATGCAGACACAACCCTAGAAGGGGACTAGCTCTCATCATCAGTAGTTCGGGCAAGAGTATTGTATAGAAAATAGGAGGAATTATGTCACAGTCCGGGTTTGAGGCGCTTAAAGAAATGATTTCTAGAAACCTTGATAAAGGTAAAAAAGGGGAGACAACCTTTCATGGTGAACCGTCTGAAAATGTCGGCCCAATTTTAAGTGCAGCTAGCGAATTAGGTTTAGAGCAACATACTGTTTTGAAGCCAAACGGGGAGACTTACAAAATCACTCTCAAGCGAAAAAATTAGAACTTACGTGATAAAAACCCAGAGGAAACAAACAAGTCATGAGCGGCCAAGACACCCAAAAGACACAACCAAGCTTAACAACAACCGAAATCATGACCATTATCCTCGGTTGCGAACAGACTTTAAGGTTCGTCCAAGCATCCCCAAATTATCAACAAATCGAAGCCTCCGAAAGGTTCAGTACATCGAATGACTTAAAGATGGGCGATGCAGTGCAAGCCTTGATGGAGATTCACGAAGCAATCCTAAATATCGAGTTCTACTCCCAAGTTGAGGGACAAACTTATGCTTTCAACGACAGCCTTACAGCGTAACCACCTCTACGAATTCCGTGGTCAACAACTGCGCTACAGCCATCAGTCTAATTGTCGAGTCAATGCACCTTTCATATTCAATGACTCAAAGGGCAGACGCAAAGAATTAAGCCAAAACCAAGTGCAGAGGGAGGTTTTTGAACTTGTTGAGTTTTGTGAAAACTGATGATGAAGCGATTGCACCGACGACCAATCATTGCAATCGCCCCACTTCGGGACGTATCTCGATACGCAAAAACGAAAGTACATAAGGATCTTAGCAGCATGGCACTCGATTACAAAAATCCCAATGATTGGGGACGCTGTTCTTTCACTGATAATGCTTTGAAACTCCAGCAATTTAAGGCTCTTAACCCAACAGCTACGAAGCGCGAAATAAATAGTTTTCTTTGCAGCCTTTACTTACCCCTCACCGGAACCGAATTCTTAGCAACTCATTCAACCATTGATGACCATCCATACTCTGCTGCATTTGGTCAATTCTTGGGTAATGGTATTGACCCTGATATTGCAAATATTTTGGCATTTGGCTGCAACAGATTTGATTTAATCTCTGAAGATTTTGACGACCCCGTAAGGCAATTAGCAACGAGAATTTATAACCGATTTGAAGAGATGGGTTACTGGGATAAATTGCCCCAAGAGTCGAGCGATATCGACTACGACAACATACCTTATTAGGAGTGTCAGCAATGGACTTTGCAATACACAATCCGGTAGTTGGTCATGCAAGCCATATTGATGAAAAAGCACAAGCTTGGGGAGGATTTGAGTCTGATATTCTGGGCTATCTTTCGGATATAAATAAGCTAGAACAGTTTGCCGATTATGCGAATAATGCCCAAGAATTATCAGATAGGTTAGAGCCTTTTTTAGATAACGCTAAAGTTGTCTTTGAGGCAATGGAGAAGCTGACCAAAGGACAAGTAACTTGGACTGAACTTCGTAAACAATACGGCTCTCATGTTGCTACTGCCATCGCCAAAATTCGTAAACTTAACTCCGAGTTTGATTCGGAGATGAGTAAGATAGATGCCCAAGATAGAGCCGATTTGCTGCGAATTGACCAGAAGCGTAAACACGGACTAGCCGAAGTTGCAGCCCAATTACACCACGATTTACAAGCTGAATTGTGGCGGCATGAAAACAAGATTAGCAGCATAGAAAATAAGCAAACTGTGCAAGCTGAGAGGCAGGCAATTACTACAGGATTGAGAGAGAAACGACAACAACTTTTAGCCCGTGCGAGGTTTGGCTCAAGGGCATTAGAACCCAATCAAGCACCCCAGGAAGTGATACCAATTCAATCCCAAAATCATGCACCAGCTTCTAGTGTTTCCGCAACCGGAACTGTTCGCGGCTGGGGTGCAATGTTAGGTAACTTGTGGCAGAAGTTAGGCGAGAGATAATCAATTAATTAGGTAAGGCTGATGCTAGTAAGGAAACGAAATGAAGATTCCCATAGCGTCAGCCCTTTTTCATTTGAAGGGCTGGCACAGAAATCACAACAAGAACATCAGCAGAAACAACCCGAACAGTTACCACCACTGCCAGAAAATAACCGGGGTAGAACATTTAGACGTGCTGGTAACGCTTGTGAAATTGTCGCTGGCAGTTGTTTAAATAGTGCAGTGATTTTCACTTTTCACCTGTTACAAGTTCACCCTGTTGGAATGTTCTTAGCTGTGGGTACTGCACACTTGTATTTTACTGCCACTGCAACAGGTGAAGGGTTTAATAATTTCGTCACTAATTTAATGACTGGTTGCAGTGCATCACTGGCTTTATTGTGTGCGCTTTCTGACCCTCTGAGTGAATGGAATGAAGCGAGAACTTCTACTATTACTGCTAATACTTCAATTGAAAAGATGTATCAGCCCAAAGCGAAAACTGCTGAATCTTCAAGTTGGATGGATGGTGCAGGAGTGGGCATATTTCTAGCGATATTAATGTTTTTTCTATTTGGTGGTAAAAGAGGTAAATGAACTATCTATCTGAGAAACATAAACAGTTATCCGAGTCGCAACAATCGGGTTTAATGAAGTGGTTTGGACAGTTGCCGATGGATAAAAAAGCTGTTGCCATTGGGCTAAGTTTGACTGTAGGTATTGGATCAGCTGCGATGGCTTGGAAAGGGGAGTCAAGCGACCGCATTTATTTCTGCGTTCGGACTCCCCAGAAAAAATTGGTATGTCAGGATCAGAATAACAGACCATTCCGCATGACCCCCCATTACTGGGAGCAGTGGAAGCTAGAAGGAATGCCCTCTCAAGTAGTGCGTGACCCAGCTATGGGCGTTAATGGATTAGTGAAGGCGACTAACCCATACAAACCGTTTTGGGCGTTTGGGGGATTTCTGGGGTTTGCGCTAGCTGGGTGGATGCTGCGCCATTGTCAAGAGGAGGAGAAGCAGAGGGCAGTTTTTGAAGACATCGCCCAAAAGCGGGATGCTGCAAAAGCTGAGATGGCCGCACGTTCCGAGCTACTAGAGAGTTACCGAGACGTTGCGATCGCAGAAGTTCAACTACAAGCTGACTTGGATCTAATCGCCAATGACCGCACTGTTGATATCACCAAAGCCGAGATTTACGCCCACACGGAAATTGAAGTTACGCAGATGGAGGCAACTGATGCCATTTTTGAAGCGCAAACGGCGGGGATGACCGACCAACAGAAGGCCGAGTACATTAAGCAGTTGCGCGAGATGAAAACGCCCTATCTGCAAGGTAGCCAGACTTTACAGGGGACGATTGACCCTAACGACAAGGTTACTGGGGGAGAACAGCCGGCAATCGCTCCTGGTGACAAATATCGCTGGATCAACAACACCATCGGCTACCCCACTTTAATATTTGGTGGCATGGGTGCAGGTAAGTCCTGGACTACTAGAGAAATTATTTGGAAAAAAGTACAAGCTGGGTGGAACATCGTAGCGCTTGACCCGCATGGTACACAGGTCGAGTGGCGAGGTGTGCGGCTGATTACCGGCTACAAAGAAATAGCCGAATTCATGCAATGGTACATGGATGAAATGCGCCAGCGCTATGAAGATTACCGCAAGAGTGGATTGACAGAAGAACAGTGGACAGAACAGTTAAGAAATAGCGGCAAGATGCTATCAGTTATCTGTGAAGAATTTACGACATGGACAGATAACATTGTTGAGCCAATGCCAGACGATTGTGAGGATGAAAAATGGAAGCCCGACCCTGATTTTATTGGTAAATGGTTTCGTTGTGCTATGACTGAATCTCGCAAACAATTAATGATTCCTTTGTTCGTAGCTCATGACCGCACAATGGAAATTCTAGCCAAAGCCAAAGGGTTATCAAAACTTCGAGATGCGGCACTGTTAGAAGTAGAACTAATTGCAACTATTGACCCAATCACCACAGAAGCTAAAGCTAGCGGTAGGGGTAGGATTAAGCTACCTGGGCATGGGCAATGGATTGATATTGAACTGCCCAAGTTAGACCACAAGCGAATTGATTTTCGGCTTGATGAATCTAGAACAGTTAATGAACCGCCAAGCATCGATAAAGCCACTTTAGAGCGGATTTATGAACTGGAATTCAATCTTGGTAACAAAGCAGGTGACACCCAAGATGAACCTAAGAAACTATCACCAATGGCGCAAAAGCTGTATGAATATCTCACCAGAACTGAACGAATTGAAGCTGATGTAAGAGAGTTCAAGGGCAACTTTAAAGTGAACGGTGAGAGATTTATTGTTGAGCAAATCAAGGGCTGGATGTATGAAATTGTGGGGGCAGGTATGGCTGACTGGATAGCCGAGGGTGTTATCAAGCTTAATCAAATTTGACTGCGATTGGTGTCTAGCCCCAAAAACGCCCTTTTTTAGCGGACACTGGACACCGGACACCACAGACACCAAAGCTCGTAACCTTTGTACAGCATAGACACCAGCAGACACTACCCCAGACACCGCCCAGACACCAAGTGTCTTAAGCGTGTCCGCTAGACACCAATAAGAAATACCCGAATAAACAGCCATTTATTATTAGAGGATTAATCAAATCATGCTGAAAATAGTAATTGTTGAACCAGAAACATTCACACTCTTAGGCATCAAAGGCGCTATTGAACAATCTCCAGATATAGAAGTAACTGGTGATGCCACCAGTGGAAAGCTAGGGTTTCAGTTAATTGAACAGACCAACCCTGATGTTGTGTTAGTTGATTTACTCTTACCCGATATGAGTGGTTTAGAACTGACTAGCTCAATCAAAAGGAAAACTAATAGTAAAGTGGTGATTTTTACTAATCAGACTCA
>NZ_JAAGOG010000260.1:0-9267 GCF_010747425.1 Nostoc sp. UIC 10630 | reverse complement strand
GGATTGGGGATTGGGGATTGGGCATGAAGAAGAGACAAAGGAGAGTGGGAGACGGAGAGACTTGTTCAATAATTCCCCCTTGTCCCCCTGCTCCCTGCTCCCTGCTTCCTCTCCCCTTAAGGTTCTACCCAGCGTTCATCTGCCTTAATGAGGTTAATTAATTCCTCTACGCCTTTTTCTTCCGGGACTTTTTTAATTTCTTCTCGACCACGATATAAGGAAATGTAACCAGGCGTTTTGCCAACATAACCATAGTCGGCATCTGCCATTTCGCCGGGGCCGTTGACAATGCAACCCATAACCGCTATGTCTAACCCAGTCAGGTGTTTAGTGGCTTCCCGGACTTTGTGTAACACTTCTTCTAGATTAAACAAAGTGCGCCCACAAGAAGGACAAGCGACGTATTCCACCATCGTTTTTCGCAATCCCAAAGCTTGGAGAATGCTGTAACAGACGGGAATCTCTTTTTCTGGTGCTTCTGTTAGTGAAACGCGAATTGTATCGCCAATGCCATCAGCAAGTAAGGTAGCAATACCCGCCGTAGATTTAATTCGCCCATATTCGCCATCACCAGCTTCGGTAACGCCTAAATGTAGCGGATAATCCATACCCAGTTCATCCATTCGCTTGGCGATCAGGCGATAGGCGGCTAGCATCACAGGTACTCGTGAGGCTTTCATGGAAATTACCAAGTTGCGAAAATCCAAGGATTCACAAATGCGAATGAATTCTATGGCAGATTCCACCATTCCTTCTGGGGTGTCACCGTAGGTAAATAGCATCCTCTCGGCGAGGGAACCGTGATTTACCCCAATTCGCATTGATTTACCTTGATCTCGCAAAGAAACTACTAGAGGTTCTAGAGTTTCGCGGATTTTATCGCCAATTTCGTCAAATTCGGATTGAGTATACTCGGTTCGATTGACGTTGGGCTTTTCAAAGACATACAACCCCGGATTAATCCGCACTTTTTCTATGTGCTTGGAGACTTCCAGTGCGATTTTTAGCCCATTATGATGGACATCAGCCACAACTGGCACGTCTTGGTAAGTTTTTATTAATTTTTGTTTAATTTCTGCTAAAGCTTTAGCATGAGCCATACTCGGCACTGTAACACGGACAATTTCGCAGCCAATTTCGTGCAGACGACGAATACCAGCTACGGAACCATCAATATCAAGGGTGTCTTCGTTAATCATTGACTGCACTACAACGGGGTAGCCACCGCCAATGGTGACATTTCCTACCTTTACGGGACGGGTTTTACGCCGCTTGATAGTCGTATCAAAGATAGGTTGACTTGATGCAGTATTTGAAGTATCTACTATGGGCAGAGTTTGCATAACCTGATCGGGTAAATTTGCAGTAGCTAAAAATATCAGATTTGATAAATCTCTGTTTCCCAGATTGCCACAGCTAGTGGCTCTTTTGGACGATTATGTAGAAAAAATTGGAGAATTGAGTCGGCAAAGAATTAAAAACTTTTCTAACTGAGCAGTGTTAGTGAGGTTTAACGACGCGATCGCTCTTTTACTGAGTTATAAGCACTACTAACGATGGCAGTAATTATTTGTCTGGTATATTTTCGCTGTTGTGATAGTTGTGTAGCAATGTACCAATACGTTTGATACTTTATGGAGATAACTGATTTTGACCTTTGTAAGCTTAATGCCTTTGGCATATCGCAACTACGGCTTACCGAAGCGATCGCGATCGTGCAGTTCGTCAAAATCGATGATTGGCCCCTTGGGTACAATTCGATTTGGATTAATCTCGGTCATACTCATGTAATAGCCGCGTTTAGTATAGTCTAGATTGCACGTTGCTTTGAATGGCTGACGCTGATATAGATCCTTTACATAATTCCAGAGGTTCGGATAGTCGAGAATTCGCCGCAAGTTGCACTTAAAATGACCGTAATACACTGAGTCGAAGCGATACAGCGTCACAAACATACAAATATCGGCTTCAGTGAGTTGAACGCCACATAAATAGCGCTGCTTGCTAAGAATGGTTTCCCAATGATCTAAATTCTCAAAGAGTTCAGTTACCGCATTTTCGTAGGCCGCTTGTGAAGTCGCAAAACCAGAGCGATATACACCAGCGTTGATTGGCATATAAATTGCATCGATCGTTTCATTAATCTTCTGTTGTAATTCGCGTGGGTATAAGTCTACTTTCTGTGTCGCCAATTCCTCAAACTCTACGTCAAACATCCGCATGATTTCACGAGATTCATTGTTGACGATAGTTTGAGTTTGCCGATCCCACAACACTGGAACAGTGACTCGCCCTGTATATTTGGGAGCAGCTTTCAGATAAATCTCTGACAAATATTTAGCATGACTCACCGAGTCAGGTATGGCTTCTAGCGGTGCAGAAAAGCTCCAGCCCAAGTCGCTTAGAATCAGATCGGCAATAGAGACTGAGATGGCATTATTCAACCCTTTGAGTTCTCGCATAATTAAGGTGCGATGCGCCCACGGACACGCTAAGGAAACGTAGAGGTGATAGCGTCCGCTTTCTGCCTTAAACCCACTAGAACCATCGGCGGTAACGCGATCGCGAAAGGTTGTTGGCATCTCATGGAACTCACCGCTTTGATTCTGCTCATTCTCATCGGTTATCCATTTACCTCCGACCATCATTCTTGATGCCATAATTCTCTCCTAAGCGTGATGGTGTAATTCTGACTTTGCTAGTTTAGTTAACTCGATAAAAGCGCTATCCAAATAGTAATGCAAGTCATTTTGCTAAATGATAGCGATTATTGTACAGATGCAGCAGTTTGCAAGTAAGTGAGGTAGAAAATGCAGAACTCACGCATCAGAAAGAGTTTCTGCCTCCTGCCCAAATAATGATTACTACCTGAGATAGAACTGGCGTTACCCATTTGGGAAGACTAAATATGAAAGCCTTCAAGATTTGTAGCATGGTTAGTATTCCTGGATACCACGTAACTGAAGAAATCTCCAATGGTTCGAGAACCCTAGTTTATCGAGAGTATCGAGAAACTGACTTTTCCCTCAAAGATGATTTTGGTTTTGATCGGAGGCGATATGTCGGGTATTTACAAGAGTTTTTAGCGATCGCTCGAAAAATTATAGTGGAAAAACATAGTGGTTCGATCCAATGCAACTCTTCTCCAGGGCAAGGTACGGAATTTGAGATATTAATTCCAGTTCAACAGTAAGCAGGAGAAACAAGTAATGCATAACACAGAATTCGAGCAAGAAATACTTTTTCTTCGTCAGCAAAACGCTCAGTTACAGCAACAACTGGCAAAATCCACCACAGAATTCAGTGCAGAAATCGCCCAATTAGAACAGAAACTTAGAGAATCAAAACAACTATTAGAAAGTAATTGTCAAGCAGAACTAACCTTCAAGGCTTCTCAAGCAGAATTACTAGCATTGTTTAACGCCATACCAGATGTGATTCTCATCCTTAATGCCGAAGGACGCTACCTCAAAATTGCTCCTAGCGGTGCGCCTTTACTATACCAACCACCTGCGGAACTAATAGGTAAAACCATGCACGAGGTTTTACCTTCTGCTTTTGCAGACTCTTTTCTCAACTGCATTCAACAGGCACTAAAAACCAAGAAAACTTTCAAAATCGAATATAGCTTGCCCATTGGCGATCAAGAAGTTTGGTTTGAGGCGAGTATTGCGCCAATGAGTGAGGATACTGTTGTTTGTGTAGCTAGGGATATTAGTAATGTTTACAACGAGCTTCGTCTACGCAAAGCAGCTGAGGCAACCTTAAGTCAACAAGAAGCTCAGTATCGCAGCATTTTTGAGACTGTGAATGATGGCATCAATGTTGTTGATTTAGATACAGGTAAGATTGTCGCTGCCAATCCCGCTTTTTGTCAGATGCATGGCTATTCTCAAGCAGAATTTTTCCACTTAAGTCCTACAGATTTTATTCATCCCGATTCTTTTCAGCAATTCGAGAAATTCATCAACACAATCAAGATAGGAGGTGAATTTCACACTCAGGCTGTAAATATTCGCAAAGATGGCACTTATTTTGATATAGAAGTTACAGGCAAACTATTGAACTACAATGGCAAACTTCATGCACTTTCGGTAGTGCGAGATATTAGCGAGCGTAAACTTGCTGAACAAGAGCAAAGAAGACTGCTAACTATTTTAGAAGCCACAACTGATATCGTCGGTATGGCTGATGCAGATGGAAATAGTTACTACCTAAACAAAGCAGGGCAGAAGATTTTACAAATTCCAGCCTCAGAAACTAACAAATTTCATATTAGCGAGGTTATAGGACTATCAATATTAGAAAAATTCCAGAATGAAATAATACCTACCGTAGTTCGAGAAGGGATTTGGTCTGGAGAATCTATATTTCGCTGTCGCAATGGTGAAGAGTTTCCAGTTTCCCAAGTGCTGATTGCCCACAAAAATGAACAAGGCGAAATAGAATTCTTCTCAACTATTGCCCGTGATATCCGCGATCGCCAACAAATCGAAGCCCAGCTTAGACAACACGCAGAAGATTTAGCCCAAACTCTTCAAGAACTCCAACGTACCCAAGCACAAATGATTCAGGCTGAAAAAATGTCTAGTCTGGGTCAACTCGTGGCCGGAGTCGCCCATGAAATCAATAACCCTGTCAATTTTATCCATGGTAATCTCAGCCATCTTGAAGAACATACCCAAGATTTATTACGGTTAATTAACTCATATCAAATCATTAACCCGCCTGAGTTTCAGAATGGTAATTGCTACTCTGGAGAAGCAAGCTACGCGTTAGCAGAGCGACTCAACCCACTGTTGACTTTATGTCAAGAAATTGACCTGGAATACATTCAGAAAGATTTACCAAAAATCTTGAATTCAATGAAAGTGGGAACTCAACGCATCCGTCAGATTGTCCTGTCACTGCGTACTTTCTCGCGCATGGATGAAGCCGAGTTTAAAGCTGTAGATATTCACGAAGGCATAGACAGTACCTTAATGATTTTGCAACATCGCCTCAAAGAAAAACCAGAATTTCCCGAAATTAATGTAATCAAAAACTACGGTAGCTTACCTTTAGTAGAATGCTACGCTGGACAACTGAATCAGGTGTTTATGAATATTTTTGCAAATGCTATTGATGCCTTAGAACAAAAAACAGACAATGAAGTTTCTCTACCCAAAATTACCATACATAGTACGTTAATAGATTCTCATTGGGTTAAAATCGCGATTGCCGACAATGGTTTAGGGATGCCAGAAGGAGTTGAAAAGCAGGTTTTTAATCCATTTTTTACCACCAAGCCTGTGGGTAAGGGAACAGGTATGGGAATGTCTATTAGTTATCAAATTATTACCGAAAAACATGGTGGCAAATTGGAGTGTTACTCAACACCAGGTCAAGGAACAGAGTTTGTAATTAAAATTCCAATTCGGCATTAGATAGGCATTGGGCAATTGGCGGCAATCAATCAGCATAGCAATGATTGTATTGTCTTAAGAATAAAAGGTGTTATGACTGCCGGACTACAAGTCGGGCAAATAGCCCTTCTTCTGCAATTAA
The DNA here is from genome assembly GCF_010747425.1 of Nostoc sp. UIC 10630. Lineage (NCBI taxonomy): Bacteria > Bacillati > Cyanobacteriota > Cyanophyceae > Nostocales > Nostocaceae > Nostoc > Nostoc sp. UIC 10630. Next base: position 3,720 of record NZ_JAAGOG010000260.1, on the reverse strand, counting down.
TTTTGAGAAATTACCCATCTGCACTACATTACCTGCATCAAGAACATAAATGCGGTCTGCATGACGAATTGTACTGAGGCGATGGGCAATCACCACTCTGGTAGCATTTAATTTGGCTAAACTTTCAGTTACAATTGCCTGGGTGCGATTATCCAGAGCGCTGGTTGCCTCATCCATTAAAATAATTTTGGGCTTTGCAACTAGCGATCGCGCAATCAATAATCTTTGCCGTTGTCCCCCAGAAAGATTAGTACCACCCTCAGCGATTATAGTATGCATTCCCATCGGCATTTGCTTGATATCATCAGCAAAGCCTGCCATCTGTGCAGCTTCCCAAGCTTCTTCTAGAGAAACCAAGGCTCCGGCGGTGATATTATCAAAAATTGAGCCAGTCCCGAATTTGCCATTTTGCAATACTACTCCCAACTGCCTGCGTACAGCCTGAAGTTCCAAATCTGCTAAGTCTTGGCCATCATAGTAGACACTGCCTGTTAGTGGAGTCTCAAATCCCAGTAACAACCGGAATATCGTTGATTTACCACTTCCAGAAGGGCCAATAATCGCCACAAACTCTCCTGGATCAGCATGGAAACTGACATTATTGAGAATTAAGTTGCCATGTTCCGAGTAGCGAAAACTCACATTTTCTAGGGCAATGCGACCACTTAATTGACCAGGGTTAACTTTGGTTGAGCCATCTTCAGGCTGCGATCGCCAAATCGGTTTTGCCCGTTCCCATATTGGTACAATCCCCCAAATCTCAGATACAGTATTGCTCAGGTCAATTATCCCTTTAATGAAAATTGTCAAAGCATAGTTAAAAGCAACAAATATACCAAGTGTGAGGCGTGGCTGTATCAACAGCATCGCCAATCCGAAAAGCAATATAGAACTGACTAAGGGTAGTGCTTCATTGAATACAGACATACCATCTTTAATCTGTTGCCAATTCGCCTTTAGTCGAATTTGCTGGCTATACTTTTTTGCCCAAGCAGCAAATGCCCGTTCTTCTGCCATTGCTACCCGCAGTTTGGCAATACCATTGATTAGTTGGACAGTGAGTCCCTGAATCGCGCCATTGAGTTCTTGCTGTTTGCGGGATTTCTTCACCAAGCGGAAACTTGCAACTGTTGTAACCGCAGCAGCAAAGATTGCTAAACCCACTCCCACCAGCGCTAATTGCCAGCTGTAAATAAACATCAACACTAAATTGAGTAAGGCAAAAACCCCACTCAACAACGTTTTTTGGGTAGCACCGCTCAGTTTTTGATGAATTTCCCTCACCGCCATAACGCGGTTAACTAAGTCTCCGGCGGTATACTGACGAAAAAACCTTGGACTTAATCTCAGCAGGCGATCCCAAATAGCTGGTTGCAATACGCTATCAGTGGCGCTTTCGACTCGGAGGGTAATAATACTTTGGGCAATTTGAAAAGCTAACTGCCCAAAGGCAACCGCAAACATTACCAATCCTATCTGCCACAGTAAAGCGCGATCGCTATCTGGAATGGCATTATTGATTAAAATTGCTGTTGCTTGTGGTGCAACCATTCCCAATATCGTCCCCAGTAGCCCCACTACTAAAATACTAGCGATATCTTTTTCATAACCTTTAACCCCAAACCGAAGTAAATCGATGGCTTTGAGTGCAACTTGGGGCAACGGTCGATACAGAACGTAGGCAGATGTTGTCAGTGTTTTTGCTACTGCCTCATTTACGGGGATGCGAGTTCGCGCAACTGGGTCAAAGATTACATAATCCCGCTTATCTGTGGGTAACAAAGCGACTGGGCGCTTTTCTGATTGGGTATAAGCTAGCATCGGCCCTTGATCTTGCCGCCACCAGCCACTTGCCAAAGTCACACGCCGGATACGAATTTGCGATGATTGGGCGATCGCTGCCACAGGGTCTTTAATTGAACTAAAATTATCCGCTGCTGGACGAATCTCAATTCCCAATGTCCGTCCAATTGCTCCCATTGCTACCAATAGAGGCGGTCCCTCTTGAGATACAGCTTCTTGCTGTGGTTGCAATACTGTTGCTAAGTCAGAGAGTGCGCCCTCAATTACTTGCTGATTAAGTTGCTCTCTTTGCTGAAACTGCCGAAATTCTGCTTCTGCTTGTTTGTTTACTAGCAAACTCAAGTAGTGAAAAAAATAAGTATGTGAACAGACTAAACCGCTACGTATTTCTTCATAACTTGGTAAATCTGCGGTTGTTAATACTTGTCCAATAACTGCATTTTCTGCCTCCAGCCACATCGCACTCGTGAGGGGAAAAGCTGGCGAGGCAGGATTCAACGTTAGTTCTTCAACTCCCATCCAGCTAACATTACCTTGTTGCAACTTCACCCACACAAGTGTTTGTTGCCACAGATGTAGTGCCTCACCAGCCGATAATGAAAAATCCTCTCCCGATGTCTGCACAATGTTTAATGGCGTTGTCACGACTGTTTGCTGGGCACTAAGAGACTGACTTAAATGATTTACCCAACCTTCTAAAAGCTTTATGGCTTGAGAATCAGCCGCCCCAATTCCCTGAACCAAATCAACCATTGACATCTGGCATAATTGTGTAGGTTCAATTGCGATCGCTACAAAACTCCACTTGCTTTCTTTCGGTAACAAAGCCGCACTAAACAATGCTTCTCCAGCGTTGACATGAAACAGATAGCGGCGCTGCTCCTTTAGTAAACTGTTATCAAGGAACGCTGGGCGCACAGGGCAGTCTTCTTCCTGCCTCCTGCCTCCTGCCGACGCTCGCGGACTCGCTAACGCTGCGCTATCCTGCCTCCTGCCTCCCTCAACAACTCCAGTCGCAAAAACAGCTAATGTTCCAGACTGCACTATCCATAGCGTTTCTGAGTCATTTAACAATACTGGTTCATTCGCCTGAAAGGAGTACAGTTTAGAAGAAGGATTCACCTGCGGGCCACTCATTGCTCAACTATGCCTCTGCTGCGTGGAGTAGGCGAACATAAGTTCCGCCTTGCTGCCATAATTCCTCATGGGTACCACTTTGGACAATTTTACCTTGGTCTAGAACAATAATTTTATGGCAATCACGAATTGTACTCAGGCGGTGGGCTACTACAATACATGAGCAACCACGCTGTCGCAAGTTACGGTTAATCATCAATTCGGTTTCTACATCGAGGGCGCTGGTTGCTTCATCCAGTACTAATATTGTGGGATTTCTCACCAAAGCGCGGGCGATTTCTAAACGTTGGCGTTGCCCACCACTGATATTCATACCGCCTTCAATTAATTCAAAGTCATATTTGGCAGGCATAGAAGCGATCGCATCATGAATGGCTGCATCCTGACAAGCTTGCACCAAATCAGCTTCTGGTACAGTTGAATCCCAAAGAGTGATATTATCTCGCACAGTCCCCGCAAATAAAAAGATATCCTGCTCAACCATTGCCAATGAGTTAGCCAATACAGAACGCTTAATTTGCGATCGCTCTACACCATCAAAACAGATTTCCCCTACCCAAGGCTGATAAAGACCGCAAATTAATTTAGCAATCGTAGATTTCCCTGAACCACTTCCCCCCACAAGCGCTATGCGTTGTCCAGGTTGAACAGTTAAGCTAAAACTCTCAATTAAGGCAGGTTCCACGCGACTGTAGCCAAAACTGATATTTCGTAATTCAATATGTCCCTGTAATTGCCACAGAGATGAAAAAGTAATTTCTCCCCCTGCCTCTGCTGCCA